>DAIMKE010000466.1:0-5414 GCA_036721875.1 Bradyrhizobium sp.
CGAAGGACACGATCCTTATCTCGTCGCGCTCTCGGTGGCGATCGCGATCCTGGGAGGTTACACCGGCTTCGGCCTCACCGCGCGCATTCGCGGCACGCCGGACGCGAGCCATCGCGTGCTGCTCGCAGGCGCGGCATTTTTTCTCGCCATCGGCATCTGGACCATGCATTTCGTCGGCATGCTGGCGGCGCCGTTGCCGGAGGGGACGGTCTACCTGGTCCTGCCCACCATCGTATCGTTCCTGATTTGCGCGCTGGTCGTCGGCATTTCCCTGTTCTTCGTCAGCGTCGGCGAGCCGACGGTTTCCCGCGTGGTGTCCTCCGCGGTGCTGCTCGGGATTGGCATCGCCAGCATGCACTATGTCGGCATGCACGGATTGTCCGGCAATTTCTCCATGACGCACGACGTCACGATGGTGCTGCTGTCGGTGCTGATTGCGATCGCCACGGCCTATGGCGGCCTGCGGGCGTTCCTGGCGCGGCAGGGCGGCGTGCAACTCGCCCTGAGCGCGGTCGCCTACGGATTTGCGGTGTCGGGCATGCACTACACCGCGATGGCCGGCATGCACCTGGTTCCGCTGGCGCCGGGATCGCATCGTCACGTCGAAGGGCTGGCCGCGTCGCCGCAAATCCTGTCGCTGGTCGTTGCGCTGCTCTGCTTCGTGATTGCCGCGGGCTTCCTGCTGTCGCTGGTGCCGGATCCACGCCGGAAGATCACGGCGTCGACGGCCCCGGTTGCGACCGTGACCGGGGCGGTCGCCCCCCCAGCCCCCTTCCTTGTCACGGATCTCCCTCCGGCAGACTCAGGCACGGCCACCACCAGCCCTCGGCTCCGGCCCACGCCGCTCGGCGGCATCGGCCGGCCGCCCCGTCTGGCGCCCGCGCCGCGAATGCCGGTCGAAGGTGCCGACGGCACTCACTTCATCGACACCGCCGATATCAGGAGCGTCCGGGCGGACGCCCACTACACCAAGGTGCACGACGGTATCCGGGAACGGATGAGTCCGTGGTCGATCTCGGAAGCCGAAGCCCAGCTCGACCCCGGACTGTTCCTCCGGGTGCACCGCAGCCACATCGTGGCAATGGCGCACGTAACCCTGGTTCGACGGGAGGGCGATGGTGCGATCGTCGAACTCGATGGGCAGTCGCCGCATCGCGTGCCGGTAAGTCGCGCCAGGATCGCCGAGGTGAAGGCGAGACTGGGCCTCGTGAAGCGGCACGCCTCCTGACCGGGCGAGTAAAGTAAAGCCTGAATTAGGTCGGTAAGACTGACGCATTTCGTGTGCCTCCATCCGCATTTCGTGCGCTTTTCCGGCACTTGTGCCGACGCGATTGCGCTTTAGAACGGCTCCAATCAGCTTCGCCTCCAACGTCCGCAAAGGACGAATGGAGGAAACGCATGATCCCAGGGCCGTTCAATTATCACCGGCCGGCGACGCTGGCCGATGCCGTGAACCTGCTTTCGACGCTTGGCGATGAGGCTCGACCGCTCGCCGGGGGCCACAGCCTGGTTCCGATGATGAAGCTCAGGCTTGCGAGCCCAGAGCACCTCGTCGATCTGCATGGCGTCGCAGGCCTCAAGGGCATCCGTCGCGACGGCGACAGGATCGTGATCGGCGCGATGACCACTCAGCATGAACTGCTGGCGTCCGAGGATATCGGCAAATCCCTGCCCATCCTGCATGAAACCGCGCTCCTGATCGCCGATCCCCAGGTCCGCTATCGCGGCACCATCGGCGGCAACGTCGCCAATGGCGATCCCGGCAACGACATGCCGGCGCTGATGATGACGCTCGGCGCAAGCTACCGGCTCGAAGGCAAGTCCGGCGGCCGCGAGGTCGCAGCAACCGAGTTCTACCAGGGCGCCTATTTCACCGCGCTCGAACCCGGCGAACTCCTGACCTCGGTCTCCATCCCGGTGCCATCGGCCGGTCACGGCTACGCCTACGAAAAACTCAAGCGCAAGGTCGGCGATTACGCCACCGCGGCTGCCGCAGTGGTGCTGACCAAGGCAGGCGGCAAGGTTGCCACCTGCAGGATCGGCCTGACCAACCTTTCGGAAACGCCGCTGCTGGCCGAGGACGCCGCCAAGGCCGTGATCGGTACCAGTCTCGATCCGGCCACGCTGAAGAAGGCTGCCGCCGCCGCGGAAGCCATCATGTCACCGGCGGCGGATGCCCGCGGCCCGGTCGAATACCGCAAGCATGTCGGCGGCATCATGGTCGTGCGGGCCTTGCAGCGCGCCATGGCCAAAGCTGTTTAGGGAGGGACACAAATGGCAAAAACTCACGTCACCATGAAGGTGAACGGCGCCGAGGTCGAAGGCCTCGTCGAACCGCGCACGCTGCTGGTGCACTTCATCCGCGAAAATCTCTCGCTCACCGGCACCCATATCGGCTGCGAGACCACCCATTGCGGCGCCTGCACCGTCGATATCGACGGCATGTCGGTGAAGTCATGCACCATGTTCGCAGTGCAGGCCCAGGGTTCCGACATCACCACCATCGAAGGCGTGGCCAATGCCGACGGTTCGCTGTCGGCGCTGCAGGAAGGTTTTCGGATGATGCACGGCCTGCAATGCGGCTTCTGCACGCCCGGCATGATTTTGCGCGCGCAGCGGCTGCTGAAGGAAAATCCGTCTCCGACCGAAGAAGAAATCCGGATGGGCATATCAGGCAATATCTGCCGCTGCACCGGCTACCAGAACATCGTCAAGGCGATCCAGTACGCCGCCGCCAAGATCAATGGCGTTGAATTCCAGGAGGCTGCGGAATGAACGACATGACTCCCACGCGGGAACAACGCGAAGCCAAACTCGAAGGCATGGGCTGCAAGCGCAAGCGGGTCGAAGACATCCGCTTCACGCAAGGAAGGGGCAATTACGTCGACGACCTGAAGCTGCCGGGCATGCTGCACGGCGATTTCGTCCGGTCGCCGCATGCGCATGCGCGCGTCAAGAAGATCGACGACACCGAGGCGCTGAAGGTGCCGGGCGTGCTCGCGGTCATCACCGCCGAGACGCTGAAGACCGTCAACCTCGCCTGGATGCCGACGCTCGCCGGCGACGTGCAGATGGTCTTGGCCGACGGCAAGGTGCTGTTCCAGAACCAGGAGGTCGCCTTCGTGGTCGCCACCGACCGCTACGCAGCCGACGACGGCATCAACAAGGTGGTGGTCGAATACGAACCGCTCCCGGTCGTGATCGATCCGTTCAAGGCGATGGACAAGGACGCGCCGGTGCTGCGCGAGGACCTCGCCGGCAAGACCACGGGCGCGCATGGTCCGCGCAAGCACCACAACCACGTCTTCGAGTGGACGGTCGGTGACAAGGACCTGACCGACGCCGCGTTCAAGAAGGCGGATGTGACGATCAAGGAGATGCTCTCCTACCATCGCACCCATCCGTCGCCGCTGGAGACCTGCCAGTGCGTCTGCTCGTTCGACAAGATCAAGGGCGAGCTGTCGATCTGGGGTACCTTCCAGGCCCCGCATGTGATCCGCACCGTCGTGGCGCTGATTGCGAAAATTCCGGAGCACAAGATCCATGTGATCTCGCCGGATATCGGCGGCGGGTTTGGTAACAAGGTCGGCGCCTATCCCGGTTATATCTGCGCAGCGGTGGCTTCGATCGTCACCGGCAAGCCGGTGAAATGGGTCGAGGACCGCATCGAGAACCTGACGGCGACCTCGTTCGCGCGCGATTACCACATGACGACGGAGATCGCCGCAACGAAAGAGGGCAAGGTGACGGGTCTGCGCGTGCACGTGCTGGCCGATCACGGCGCGTTCGATGCCTGCGCCGATCCGTCGAAATGGCCGGCCGGCTTCTTCAACATCGTCACGGGATCGTATGATTTCCCGACCGCGCATCTTGCGGTCGACGGCATCTACACCAACAAGGCGCCGGGCGGCGTTGCCTATCGATGCTCGTTCCGGGTTACCGAAGCGGCGTACTGCATCGAGCGCGGCATGGACATTCTGGCGCAGAAACTCAAGATGGATCCGGCCGAACTGCGCCTGAAGAACTTCATCAAGGCAGAGCAGTTCCCGTATCATTCGGCGCTCGGCTGGGAGTACGATTCCGGCGATTACCATACGGCCATGCGCAAGATGATGGAGACGGTCGACTATGCCGGCCTGCGCAAGGAGCAAGCGGCGCAGCGCGAGGCGTTCAAGCGCGGCGAGACCCGCGAGATCATGGGCCTCGGCGTCTCGTTCTTCACCGAGATCGTCGGCGCCGGCCCGTCGAAGAATTGCGATATCCTCGGCATTGCGATGTTCGACTCGTGCGAAATCCGCATGCACCCGACCGGTGCGGGCATTGCCCGCGTCGGCTCTAAGAGCCAGGGCCAGGGCCATGAGACGACCTGGGCCCAGATCATCGCCACCGAGATCGGCATTCCCGCCGACGACATCATGGTCGAGGAGGGCAACACTGATACCGCGCCTTACGGACTCGGCACCTACGGTTCGCGCTCGACGCCGGTGGCAGGCGCGGCGATTGCCATGGCGGCGCGAAAGATCAAGGCCAAGGCGCAGATGATCGCGGCCTACAAGCTCGAGGTCCACGAAGACGACCTCGAATGGGATATCGACGGCTTTCGGGTGAAAGGTCTTCCCGAGAAAGCGATGTCGATGAAAGACATCTGCTGGGCGGCCTACAATTCCGTGCCGCCGGGGATGGAGCCGGGCCTGGAGGCGGTCAGCTATTACGATCCGCCCAACATGACGTATCCATTCGGCGCCTATACCTGCGTGATGAACATCGACGTCGATACCGGGGTCTACAAGGTCAGGCGCTTCTACGCGCTCGACGATTGCGGCACCCGCATCAACCCGATGATCATCGAGGGGCAGGTGCATGGCGGATTGACCGAAGCCTTCGCCATCGCGATGGGCCAGGAGATCCGCTACGACGACGAGGGCAACGTCGTTACCGGCTCGTTCATGGATTTCTTCATGCCGACCGCGGTCGAGACGCCACATTGGGAAACCGACTTCACCGTCACGCCATCGCCGCATCACCCGATCGGCGCCAAGGGTGTCGGCGAGAGCCCGAATGTCGGCGGCGTGCCGGCGTTCTCCAACGCGGTCAACGATGCGTTCTCGTTCCTGGGAAGCACCCACATCCAGATGCCGCATGATTACTGGCGCAACTGGAAGGCGGCCAAGGATCTGGGAGCGGTGGCGTAACGTCGTCATTGCGAGGAGCGAAGCGACGAAGCAATCCATAGCGCCGCAAGCGGATAGATGGATTGCTTCGCTTCGCTCGCAATGACGGGAGAGAAAACTGAATGAACAATCGCGAAGAGATCGCGCAAGCGCTGGCGTCGTCGGGGTATATCGCCGACAACGAACTCGCGACCGCAATCTCGCTGATGCAATTGCTGCGGCGTCCGCTGTTGCTGGAAGGCG
>DAIMKE010000467.1:0-5409 GCA_036721875.1 Bradyrhizobium sp.
TTCGCCGAGCCGTTCAATGACGGTCTTGTCGAGCTCGGTCGCCTCTCCACTCACTTCGAGCGTCACGCGCTTGCCGGTCGTTCCCTCGAGTTCGCGCAGCATACGCGGCACGCGGCTGAATACCGATCCGATCGGCTGCGCGCGGATGCCCATTGCGTTTTCCTGGATGTCGCGGGTCAGCCCGTCCAGCATCGCCAGTTCCTCGATCCCGGCCAGTCCGTGACCGGAAAGCCGCTGGGCCATCATGGCCTGCGCGATCACCAGTTCGCCGACGGCATCGATCAGCCGGTCGAGCTTGATCAGGTCGATGCGGATCGACTGGCCGCCTGCCGCCGGTGCCGCTGCGGCGGCCGCGGGGACCGGGCTGGACTTGGTTTCCGGAACGGACGGCGTCGTGGCGACCGCCGGGACTGCAACTTCTGGTCCGGCGATGGCAGCGCCGGTCGCGGCCAATGACGCCGCCATCGACACGGTCGATTCGGAGGATTTCTCCGCATGTCGCTGCGCTTCACCGCTAGCGATGGTGATGACGAAATCGTCGCCGAAAAAGTCGAATATCTCCATCACGGCATCGTCGGATACCGTGTCCGGCAGGCTGTATGTCCAGGCGAGGCAGGCAGCGGCACTGCGGAACTGTTCGAGCGCGGGTACGGCGGCGCAGTCTACCGCGGTACAGATCGCACCCAAGCGAACGAGCTCGCGCAGCAGCAGAACCGGCTCCCCGCCATTCTGCATCGCGGCATCAAGTGGTCGGATATGTGCCGAACGGCCGCCGTGTTCCGGCGCGACTTCCGCAGCGATGTCGCCGAGCATGGCGTCAAGGTCGAAGTCGAGATCGGCGACATCGCCCACGGCGGGAACGGGTGTCGAAGCGGCGTGCGTTACCCCTTCTGTGGGGTGTTCAGGAGCTGAACCGCTTTGGGCCGCAGCCAGTCGCTTCAGCAATGCTGCATCATCGGGCGGTCCGTCATTGCCGCGTGCCGAAGCAACATGATCGTTCAGCACGTCGAGCGCGCGCAGCATCAGGTCGACCAGTTCCGGTCCGAGGGTGACGGTTTCGTCGCGCACGTCCGAAAGCAGTGTTTCGAACCCGTGCGTATAGTGCTGAAGCGCCGTGAACCCGAATGCCCCCGCGCCCCCCTTGATCGAATGTACCGCTCGGAAAATCGCGTTGATCGTATCGGCATCGTAGCTGCCGGCACGGCAGGCATCGAGCGCGGTTTCGGCAGCCGCCAGCGCTTCTTCGCATTCAAGGAAGAAGATTGCCTGGATTTCGTCGCTCGTCATGCCGCCGCCCCGAAAAGAAGCGTGTCGAGGCCGGTAACGGACGCAATGTCCCGCAGCGGATCCGACGCGATGATCGACAAGGCCCGGTTGCCAGCATCCGCGCTTTTCCGCGCGCTGACGAGCAGCTGCAGGCCAGCCTGTCCGATCTGCACGACATGGCTGCCGTCGATCGTGGTCGGGCCGGATGCGAGTGCGGCGATCAGCTCGGGAAGAACTGCGTCGACCGCCGTCGCGTCGCACCGCGCGGGTAGCGCAATGATGTGCATGATCCTGTTCCTTGCCCCCGGCGACCGATCAGAATTCCGACCAGTCCTCGTCATCCACGGGCTTCATCGCGAGGTTGCCCTGCACGACCGGCGCGCGGCGCGGCGTGCGGCTACGGCGGACCGGGGCCGGCATCGCTACCGGCATTTCCTCGACACTGCCCGTGCGGAAGCGGGCGACGAGGCTGGACAGTTCGTCGGCTTCCCCGGCCAGGCTGCGTGCGGCGGCGGTCGATTCTTCGACCATCGCGGCGTTCTGCTGTGTCATCTTGTCCATCTCGCCCACTGCGCCATTTACCTGTTGCAGGTTGGCCGACTGGACTTCGGCGGATTCGGCGATCGCGGTGATCAGCGCGCTGATCGCGCCGACGCGTTCGACGATGCGGTCGAGAAGCGAGCCGGTTTCGCCGACGAGCGTCACGCCGTCGCTGACCTGCTCGCTGCTGGTCATGATCAGGCCCTTGATGTCCTTGGCGGCGTCGGCGGAGCGCTGGGCAAGCGCGCGTACTTCGTTCGCGACCACCGCGAACCCCTTTCCGGCATCACCGGCGCGGGCGGCTTCCACCCCGGCATTGAGCGCGAGAAGGTTCGTCTGGAAGGCGATACCGTCGATCACGTTGATGATCTGGCTGATTTCCTGAGACGATTTCTCGATCGCGCCCATCGCGCTGACTGCGCGCCGCACAACCTGCCCACCCTCGGTCGCTTCGCGGTGCGCCTGGGCAATCGAGCCGTTGACCTCCGCGGCACTGCGCGCGGTTTCCTGAACCATGCGGGTAACCTGGTTCATGGCCGCCGCGGTTTCCTCAAGGCTTGCCGCCTGCTGTTCGGTCCTGAGTGCCAGATCATCGGACGCGGCGCGGATTTCGGAAGCGCCAGTGTGGACGCTGGATGCCGAGCCTGACACGCGCGCGAGAATGGTCGCAAGTCCTTCCACCGTCTGATTGAAGCTCGTGCGCAAGGTTTCATATTCACTTGCAAATGGGTGATCGATGCGATGGGTCATGTTGCCATCGGCGACCTGGCGCAGACCGGCAGCGAGGTCTTCCACGACCTGACGCTGCTTGCTTTCGGCCTCGGCCTGCGCCTTCGACGCTGCCCGAAACACTTCGATAGCCTGGACCATTGTGCCGATTTCATCCTTGCGGCCGTTTCCTTCGACCGCGACGTCGAAATCGCCCTCTGCCATTCGGCGCATGGCGTCGGCGGTTGCCGATAGCGGGTTCAGCGCATTGCGGATCAGATAAAAGATTCCACCGACCAGCATGGCGACGATCAGGACGCCGAGCACGCTGAGCCACAGGATCGTCGAACCGAGGGTCGCGTGGCTATCCTCGCTCAGGCGAGTTTGGGCCTCGCCAGCCGCGACCACCAGCTTGTCGATCTCCGCACGATGGCTGGCATAGTCGTCGGTGAGACGCGCATAGCTGGCCTGTGCTCGGTCCATATTGCCGCCGGCGACGGCGGGCAGAAGCCGCTGATTCAGTTCGGTCCAGAATTCTATTGCCTTCGCACCCGATCGATTCAGGATCTGCTCTTTCAGTGCAGGCGGGAGGTCCGATGATTTCCAGTAGGCATAGCGATCATTGAACTGCTGCTCGAGTTCGGCCAGGCGCTTTTGCCGGTCGGGAAGCGTCGACGGGTTCGCGACCAGCAGCGTCGCCTCGAGATAGGGTTCGATCACATATTCGGGCGGCGGAAGAATATCCGCGGTCAGGTCACTGACCTGCTGGTTGCGCCGATCCATGTCGCCGCCGAAGCGGATCTTGTCGATCTGTACACTGGTGAAAATGACGGACACGGCCATTGCGCCCAGTATGACGGCACCCCCGACCTGGCCCTTGCCCTTGATGCTCATGTCTACCTCATCCCTATCCCGGAAACTGTGTCGGGAAGCGTAGGGCGATGGCCGTAACCAGAGCGTTTTGGGGGGCGTACGTAGTTTCCGCAAACTGCGGTTAAGGCAATTCCTGCAGAATATACGGGTTGGCAAGAACCGCCATGCGAACCGCGGCGGACAAAGATTCCGCGCCGATTTTCGCCATCAGACTGGCGCGGTGAACCTCCACCGTACGCGTGCTGAGCGACAGGCGGTCGGCGATCACCTTGTTGGGCAACCCGTCAACCATAAGGTCGAGTATTCCCAGTTCGCGATCGGTCAGACGGTTGATCCGTTTCATTGCCTCCGCCCTGGCTGCGAGTTTCGCGCGCGTTTCCCAGAGCGACTCAAGTGCCGATTCAATGCAGTCGACCAGGGCGTCCGGATCGATCGGCTTTTCGAGAAAGTCGTAAGCGCCCATCTTGATGCACTTTACGACATCGGCGACAGCCGGCCGACTTGTCATCAGGATGGTGGTGAAACGACCTTCCTGACGGTGAATCGCCTCAAGGACATCAAGGCCGCTCATGCCGGGCATCTTCATGTCCAACATGAGCACGCCGCCTGCCAGATCGGGAAGGGCGGCGATGAAATCATTCCCGGCGCGGAAGGGGAACAGCAGCAGGTCCGGAATGCCCGAAAGGACATCCCGCAGCAGATTCCGAATGATATCGTCGTCATCGACGAGGTAGACTGCCCGCATCTTATTCCTGGTTGCTCACGTCAACGCGATTTGCGCCGATCGAACGTGCTATGGCCGGGAGCAACGGGTCAAGCCAAACAAGCGGTCGACCCGCTCGTTGGGCTGGTCCGGCTGCAGATCGCCGGCGTCGTGTTTTATGGCCGGCGGCAGCGGCGCAACCCAGCCTAGGCGGTGCTGCTCCCGGTGCGGTGCGCGCGCAGATGACGCGGGTCAAAGCCTAGGCCAGCGTCAGCAGCCAGGCGGCGCTGGTCTGATCGATCCGGCTGAACGCTCGCCCGGCGGCAACAAGCGGGGATTTGCTCGGGATGGGCGCCTATGGTCCATAGGATAAACCTTGGGAGCCGTTTTCACCACATCATGCGGAACGGCGCAGTTCCGATACTCTCAGCTTGACGATGGTGACCCCTACGGGACTCGAACCCGTGTTTTCGCCGTGAAAGGGCGACGTCCTAGACCGCTAGACGAAGGGGCCATGCCTTGGCTGGTCGGGCGCACCTATAAAAATGATCCGCGGCGGTCAAGCGATCCTTTTCGACCGCCTACTCCGCCCATGCCGCATCGTCGAGATGCAGTTCGGCGGCGGGGCGCGCGCCCCAATCGTCGCGCCGCGCACGTCCCGCCACCCAAAGCCGGCGATGGGGCGGGGCGGCCAGGAGCGCCTGGCCGAGCAGCGTGACGGCGCTGCGAAACGCCACCGCCTTGAGCGTCGCGCCGTCGTCACCCGACAGGATGGCGCGGACATGGCCGGTGCCGACCACATCCGCCTTCACCACGCGCACCGGGCCGGCGGCGACGCGCGGTGCGGGCCAGCCCATGCCATAGGGCCCACCCTGTTCCAGCGCATCGACCAGCACCGGGTTGACCGCGCGCGGCGCAAGCACGGCGTCGACCAGCAGCGCGCGCCCGATCCCGGCGCGCGCAACCGCGTCGCCCAGGCGCGCGTCGAGGAACGCGGTGAGCGCATCGACCTGGTCGGCAGCGATGGTCAGCCCGGCCGCCATCGCGTGGCCGCCGCCGGCGATCAGCAGACCGGCTTCCTTCGCCGCCAGAATCGCCGCACCCAGGTCGACCCCCGCGACGGACCGTCCGGACCCCTTGCCGATGCCCTGTTCGTCGATCGCGATGACGATGGCCGGCCGACCCAGCTTTTCCTTCAGCCGCCCCGCGACGATGCCGATTACGCCGGCATGCCATCCCGGCGCCGCGACGACCGCGACCGCATGCGCCGTTCCGCCCGCCAGCGTCTCGGCGGTCGCCTGCACCTCGGCGATGCTGCC
>DAIMKE010000468.1:0-5397 GCA_036721875.1 Bradyrhizobium sp.
TTCTTCGGCAAGCCGAGCACGACGGCGCGGGTCGACAAGATCGAAGCCAACAGCGCCGCCGCGAAGGCCGGCTTCCAGGTTGGCGACATCGTGACCGCGATCGACGGCAAGACCATCGGCAGCTTCTCCGACATGCAGCGCGTCGTCGGGGTTCGTGCCGGGGACACCCTGAACTTCACCATCAAGCGCGGCGATTCCACGTTGCAGCTCAAGGGCACCCCAGAACTTCGCGAAGTGAAGGATTCGTTCGGAAACGCCCATCGTCTGGGCGTGCTTGGCATTACCCGGGCAACCAACCCAGGCGATGTCGTGACCGAGCGGGTCGATCCCGCCACCGCGCTCTGGCTGGGTGTGAAGGAGACCTGGTTCGTGGTCGACCGCACGCTCTCCTATATCGGCGGGGTGTTCACCGGCCGCGAAGCTGCCGATCAGGTCGGCGGCCCCATCAGAATCGCTCAGATCTCGGGGCAGGTCGCGACCATCGGCCTGGCAGCCCTGGTTCATCTGGCTGCGGTGCTGTCGATCTCGATCGGGCTGTTGAACCTCTTCCCGGTTCCGCTGCTCGATGGCGGTCACCTTTTGTTCTACGCGGTAGAAGCCATCCGGGGACGTCCGTTGTCGGAACGGGCCCAGGAAATGGGGTTCCGAATCGGGCTCGGTTTGGTCCTGATGCTGATGGTGTTTGCAACTTATAATGACATCCTGCATCTGGCGGCATCGTGACGCGGCTTTTTTGTGACGTTGCCGATAGGCAACGTCTTGGAATGAAATTGGAATTGCGGGGCGAAGTCTGGTTTGCCGCCCCGTTTTAATTCGCTACAAGCAGTGCAACAGTGGGATTCTGCCGGTTCGTAGGGGTACGGCCGGCATTGGAAGGACGAGGGCGCGTTGCGCATGATGTTTGGAATGCGAGTGCGGGGGGGTCTGCTGGCCGCTCTGATCATGACGGCAGCGCCGTTGGGGGCCACGGTGGTTGGCGCGTTGGTATCTGCGCCGGCTGCGGCCCAGACCGTTGCGTCGATCGCCGTTGAGGGGAACCGGCGCGTCGAAGTCGAGACCATTCGCTCCTATTTCAAGCCGGGTCCCGGCGGCCGCCTCGGGCAGGCCCAGATCGACGACGGCCTGAAGGCGCTGATCGAGACCGGCCTGTTCCAGGATGTGCGGATCAACACTGCGGGCGGCCGGTTGGTCGTCGTCGTAGTGGAAAATCCCGTTATCGGCCGCATCGCCTTCGAAGGTAACAAGAAGGTCAAGGACGAACAGCTTTCGGCTGAAATCCAGTCCAAGCCGCGCGGGACGCTGTCTCGCCCGATGGTTCAGTCGGACGCCCAGCGTATCGCTGAAATCTACCGGCGCTCGGGCCGTTACGACATTCGCGTGACGCCCGAAATCATCGAACAGCCGAACAACCGCGTCGATCTGATCTTCACGATCACCGAAGGCGGCAAGACCGGCGTCAGGTCGATCGAGTTCGTCGGCAACGTCTTCTACTCCTCCTATCGACTCAAGGACGTCATCAAGACCCGCGAATCGAACCTGCTGAGCTTCCTCGGCGGCGCCGACGTCTACGACCCCGACCGGGTCGAGGCCGACCGCGACTTGATTCGCCGCTTCTATCTCAAGAACGGCTTTGCCGACGTGCAGGTCGTGGCCGCGCTGACTGAGTATGATCCCGAGAAGAAGGGCTTCATGGTCACCTTCAAGATCGAGGAAGGCCAGCAGTATCGCGTCGCATCGGTCGATTTCCAGACCTCGATCGGCACGCTCGACGCCAAGTCGCTGCGCAGCTTCTCGCGCGTCAACGTCGGCTCGCTGTATAATGCAGAAGCGCTGGAGAAGTCGGTCGAGGAGATGCAGATCGAGGCCTCGCGCCGCGGCTACGCCTTCGCGATCGTGCGTCCACGCGGCGACCGCAATTTCGAGCAGCACACCGTCTCGATCGTTTTCTCGATCGACGAAGGTCCGCGAACCTATATCGAGCGCATCAACGTCCGCGGCAACACCCGCACCCGCGACTATGTGATTCGGCGCGAGTTCGATCTTTCCGAAGGCGATGCCTACAACCGTGCCCTGGTCGATCGCGCCGAGCGCAGGCTGAAGAACCTCGACTTCTTCAAGGCCGTGAAGATCCTGACCGAGCCGGGTTCATCGAGCGATCGCGTGATCCTGATCGTTGATCTGGAAGAAAAGTCGACCGGCGACTTCTCGGTATCGGGCGGCTACTCGACCACGGACGGTGCGCTCGCCGAAGTCAGCATTTCCGAGCGCAACTTCCTCGGCCGGGGCCTGTACGCCAAGGCGGCGGTGACCTACGGTCAGTATGCACGCGGCTACTCGCTTTCGTTCGTCGAGCCCTATTTGCTGGACTACCGCGTCGCGCTCGGCCTCGACCTGTTCCAGCGTGAGCAGTTGGCCAACAGCTACATTTCCTACGGCACCAAGACGCTGGGCTTCAGCCCGCGGCTCGGCTTCAGCCTGCGGGAAGATCTTGCGCTGCAACTGCGCTATTCGATCTATCAGCAGCAGATCACGCTGCCGAGCACGCTGGCGAACTGCAACAACAACTCCTCGAACTCGTTGCTCGCGTTCAATCCATCGCCGGCCTATGCGAACCTGGTTGGTGCGCCTGCCGGAGGAGCGATTACGTCGGGCGGACAGACCGCCACTGACACCTCCGGCATCGGCCTGTGGTGCTACAGCGATGGCGAAGCCTCGCTTCCGGTCCGCAAGGAGTTGCAGAGCGGCCAGACACTGACCTCGTCGGTTGGCTACTCGCTCAACTTCAACACGCTCGACAATAACAAGAATCCGACCGATGGCTTGCTGATCGACTGGAAGCAGGACTTTGCCGGTGTCGGCGGTGACGTGAAGTACATCAAGTCCGCGATCGATGCGAAGTATTACACGCCGCTGGTCGCCGACATCGTTGGTCTGATCCATCTCCAGGGTGGCATGCTCAACCAGTTCGGCGGCAGCGAATTGCGGATGCTCGATCACTTCCAGATGGGTCCGAACCTCGTTCGTGGTTTTGCACCGAACGGCATCGGCCCGCGCGATCTCAACCCATTCGGTACGCGTGACGCACTTGGCGGCACCAAATATTGGGGCGCATCGTTCGAATTGCAGATGCCGTTCTGGTTCCTGCCGAAGGAAGTCGGGCTCAAGGGATCGGTCTATGCCGACGCTGGCGGACTGTTTGACTACAAGGGTCCGACGTCTTGGGCGCAGACTGGCGAAGTCAACGTGGCGGGCTGTACGCCGCCGACCCAGGCGACGGCGACCACAGTGGCTGCTCCCGGAAACTGCTTGGGATTGCAGTACGATAGCGGTAACGTGGTGCGAACCTCGGTCGGTGTCGGCTTGATCTGGGCCTCGCCGTTCGGTCCGCTGCGCTTCGACTATGCGGTTCCGATCACCAAGGGTGCATACGACCGCGTGCAAGAATTCAAGTTTGGCGGCGGCACGTCGTTCTAGGACGTCTTCAGGCGAACCGCTTATCGGTTCGCATCTGGGAACGTATCGGACAAGGAGAGCGGCCGGCTCTGGTGTTCGGGCCGGCGCTCCGGTGTGAATGCGGGCCGGACTGCGACGGGTGGAATGGCGCAGCCAGTATTCTTCAAGCAACCTCCTTCGTCGACGCTGGCTGAGATTGCCAAGCTGACGGGAGCGGTATTGGTCGATCCTGCGCACGGCGACCGGGCGATCAGGGGGCTGGCTTCGCTCGACGAAGCCGGTCCGATGCATTTGGCGTTTTTCGACAATCTGAAATATGCCGATCAGCTCAAAGCGACCAAGGCGGGGGCTTGTCTGGTCAGCGAACGTTTCGAAGCCCGGGTGCCCTCCCATGTCGCGGTGCTGCGGGTTCCCCAGCCGTTTCGTGCCTTTGTCAACCTGGCGCGTGGGTGGTATGCGGACGCGCTGCGCCCACAATCCTGGTTCGACAATGACGGCATCGCACCGTCGGCCATCATCGACCCGTCGGCCCACCTGGAAGACGGCGTTGTCGTCGATCCGCTCGTGGTGATCGGTCCCCGCGTCGAGATCGGCGCCGGCACGGTGATCGGCGCAGGTGCGGTGATCGGCGCCGACGTCAAGATCGGCAGGGACTGCAATGTCGGCGCGCGCACCGCGATCCAGTTTGCGCTGATCGGCAACAACGTGCTGATTCATCCGGGCTGCAGCATCGGCCAGGACGGCTACGGCTTTATCTTCTTCGGTCCCAAGGGCCATCTGAAGGTGCCGCAGACCGGTCGTGTCCTGATCCAGAACGACGTCGAGATCGGCGCCGGCACCACGATCGACCGTGGCAGCCTCCGCGATACCGTGATCGGCGAGGGCACCAAAATCGACAACCAGGTTCAGGTCGGCCACAATGTGACCGTCGGCAGGCACTGCCTGCTCGCGGCCCAGATCGGGCTCGCCGGCAGCCTGACGATCGGTGACAACGTCGCGCTGGGCGCCAAGGTGGGCATCAACAACCATCTCAAGATCGGCGACGGCGCCCAGGTTACGGCGATGAGCGGGGTCAAGGACGATATTCCGCCCAACGGCCGCTGGGGCGGTTTCTTTGCAAAGCCGACCAAGCAGTGGTTCAAGGAGATTATTGCAGTGGAGCGGCTGGTACAGGGTGGCGCAGCCGGTTCGAAAGGCGAGGGGCGGGAGTAATGGAGGAGGCATCGGTCAGGTTTGAGCTGGTGGATATCAACGAGATCCTCAAGACGCTCCCGCACCGCTATCCGATGCTGCTGATCGACCGGGTGATCAAGATCCGGACCGACTACAGCGGCATCGGCATCAAGAACGTCACCTTCAACGAGCCGCCGTTTCTCGGTCATTTCCCCGAGCGCCCGGTCTATCCCGGCGTGATGATGATCGAAGCCATGGCGCAGACCGCCGGCGTCATCGGCATCAAGTCGGTCGAAGGCACGGAGAAGCCGCGCGCGGTCTATTTCCTGACCATCGACAAGTGCAAGTTCCGCAAGCCGGTGCTGCCCGGCGATACCATCGAATATCACATGCGCTCGCTCGGCCGCCGCAAGGCCATGTGGTGGTTTCACGGCGATGCCAAGGTCAACGGGCAGGTCGTCGCGGAAGCCGATGTCGGCGCGATGTTGACGGACTGAGCGGCTTACGCGCCGCAATCGTAGCGGCGGCCCGCGGCGGCGCGCCCGATGGCCCGGTTGAAGAACTGGCCCATGGACGGCGCGCCCAGGAGGCGTTCGACCGTGTCAGGCGTCACGCCGCAATAGCGGTCATAGGCGCCGTTCGTTGCGACGACGAGGTCCTGCCGCGCACGATCGTAGCAGACCCGCTGAACCACCGTGCTCCGCGTGATGTCGCGGCACTCGAACGTTCCGAGATCGACGAAGTGCCGCGCCCGGGTCTCGACCGTCTCGG
>DAIMKE010000469.1:0-5383 GCA_036721875.1 Bradyrhizobium sp.
TGGGCAGGGAAGTTGCTGCGCCGTCTCAATATCCCGGAACGGCTGTGGGCGCTGCCGCCTTCGACGTTCTCCGGCGGCGAGCAGCAGCGCGTCAACATCGCGCGCGGCTTCATCTCCGATCTGCCGATCCTGCTGCTGGACGAGCCGACCGCGTCGCTGGATGCGGCTAACCGTGCCGTGGTGGTCGAATTGATCGACGAGAAGAAGCGCAACGGCGTCGCCATGGTCGCCATCGTCCATGACGACGAAATCCGCCATTTGATTGCCGACCGTATCGTTGACGTGACATCGTTCGCCTCGGCGGCATAGGAGAGAGCTGATATGATTTCCACCGGTTCCGAAACCGTCATCGGCAACGCCAGGATTGTTTTGGCAGACCGCGTGATCGAGCGCGGCTGGGTAGCCTTTGCCGATGGCCGTATCGCCGAAGTGGGCGAGGGCAAGGCGCCGGCGGGCAGCGAGGACGCGGCGGGCGACCTGATCATGCCCGGCCTGATCGAACTGCACACCGATCATCTCGAAGCGCATTACGTGCCGCGGCCAAAGGTGTTCTGGGATCCGATCACAGCGGTCATCTCCTATGATGGACAATTGGCGACCTCGGGCATCACGACGGTGCTGGATTCGCTCCGCGTCTGGCGCGAAGACGGCGCCGAGGAGGTCGATGGCCGGGCCGGCGTGCTGGCGGACGCGATCACCTCCGCCCGCGAGGCGAACCTGCTGCGGGCCGATCACTTCCTGCATCTGCGTTGCGAAATCCCCATGCCGAGCGTTGTCGAGGAGGCCAAGGAGCTGGTCGGCCGCCCCGACGTACGGCTGATGTCGCTGATGGATCACACGCCCGGGCAGCGTCAATTTCGTGACGAAGTCAAGCTGCGCGATTACTATCGCGGCAAGGGCGCCGGCAAAACGGATGCCGAACTCGACGAGCTGTTCGCAAAGCGTTTTGCCTACCAGCAGGCCTATGCGGCGACCAACATGCGCGAGATCGTCGCGCTGGCGCATCAGTACGAGATCCCACTCGCCAGCCACGACGACACCACAGAGGAAAACGTCACTGATGCGATCAGGGATCGCGTTTCGGTGGCGGAGTTTCCGACCACTATCGAAGCGGCCCGCGGGCTGCACCAGGCCGGCATCGGCATTCTGATGGGAGCGCCAAACGTGGTGCGTGGCGGATCGCATTCGGGCAACATCGCCGCGGTCGATCTCGCCCGCGAGGGGTTTTTGGATATCCTGTCGTCCGACTACATCCCATCGAGCCTGCTGATGGCGGCGCTGCAATTGCCGGGGCACGTCCCGGCGATCGACCTGGCTTCCGCGGTCAAGACCGTCACCAAGACGCCGGCTGAAGCCGTAGGCCTCGCCGACCGGGGCGAGATCGCCATCGGCAAGCGCGCCGATCTGATCCGCGTGCACGTCGCGCGCGATATTCCGGTAGTGCGCAGCGTCTGGCGCCAAGGGGAGCGTGTGGCATGACGGAAACCCCGACCGCAGCCGCCGGACAATCAGCCGCGATCGGGCCCGGCCGGCTGGTTCTGGTCGTGGGCCCGAGCGGCGCCGGCAAGGATACGTTGCTCGGGCTTGCGAAGGCGGCCTGCGCCGACGATCCAAACATCGTATTTCCACGGCGCGTGATTACCCGCCAGGCGTCGGCCTCCGAGGACAACGAGGAAGTGAGCGCCGGCACCTTTCAGGAGAGCTTGGCGCGCAACGAATACGCCATGCATTGGGAAGCGCACGGCCATTGCTATGCGCTGTTGCGCGCGATCGACGATGAAATCCGCGCTGGCCACACCGTCGTCGCCAACGTCTCGCGCACGGTTGTGGCTGCGATGCGGACCGCCTATGCCAATGTCCTGGTGGTTTCGATCACGGCGCCGCCGAACGTTCTTGCGGAACGGTTGGCGCTGCGCAAGCGGGCCAGCGATGGAAAAATCGAGAACCGGCTGCATCGCGCCGTGGATGAGGCCGCCGCCGCGCCCGATGCGACCATTGTGAATACCAGCAGCGCTGAATATCACGCCCGTCAACTGGTCCGGATCATCAAGGGCGAGCGCTGGGACGGGTAGGCGGGGGAACGAGAATGTCTGTTGTCGAGACCATCGAGCAACTCGAAGCGATCTACGGCTGCCCCAACGATGCTTCGACGGTCAAGGTCGCGGATCGGGTGACACCGTCCTATCGGGCGCTGATGGATAGCTCGCCGTTCGCGACGCTGGCGACGGTTGGCCCCGAGGGCGTGGATTGCTCGCCGCGCGGCGATCTACCGGGATTCGTTCGCATCCGTGATGAAAAGACGCTGATGATGCCAGATCGCCGCGGCAACAATCGCTGCGATTCCCTGCGCAACATCGTTCGCGATCCACGGGTGGCGCTGCTGTTTCTCATTCCAGGGTCCGGCAACACGCTCCGCGTCAACGGCCGTGCGCATGTCTCCGCCGATCCCGACCTGCTGGCGTCGTTCAAGATGGACGGCAAGGCACCGCGCACCGTCATCGTGATGACGGTGGAAGAGATCTACTTTCAATGCGCCCGCGCCATCGTGCGCGCCGATCTCTGGAATCCCGACAAGCGCATCGATCCGAAAACTCTGCCGACCCCGGGCCAGATCCTGGCCGAGATGAGCGAGAACACGGTGGGTGGCGAGAAATACGATCGGGAATGGCCGGAGCGCGCGCGACAGACCATGTGGTGACAGTCGATCAGGCCGCTTGCAATAATGTTCTCGTTATGTTCTAGTTGGTCATTCCTCGGAGGTGACCAGATGGACGTCGAGAAGCAACGGGAGATCATCCGGCTCTGGAACGACATGCGACGGGTCGAAGGCCCGGTAGCGGAGGAAATCCGGATTCAGATTCTGGAATGCTTTGCGCAATGGGAGTCCCCGGGCGCGAGCGAACGCCGGGCGGTACTTGGGCGCGTACGGGTTCCCACCGGTCAGGTGCATCGCTTGGCCGACCGGGGCAACAGCACAACGCTTTGATTAATTCGCAACTCGCGACATTGATTCGGCATCCGTCAAGATTTGACGAAATCGCCGGGTGGTGCATGGTGCACACATGTTGTCGCGTGTGCGCAATCATTTTCAAGGTGCCAAGTTCGCCCGCATGAGCAGCGGGACGTATTGCATCATCCGTGACCTCGGGCTGGTCAAGGGCGGCAAGGGGATGCGGCATCATGAGGTGCTCATCACCTTCAGTCCACGCGCGTTCCGCCGCTGGGTCGTGACCGCCGGGCGTGATCTGGCAAGCGCGGCGAAGCAGCGGTGGCTCTCGCTTCAGCGCGAGCCGCGGCGCTTGGGAACCGATGCTCCTCCGTCCGCCGTGCCGGAAAGTGCTTCCCAGCCGTTGCAGTTTGCAAGATCGCCGATCGCGTCCAGCGCGCGAAGAGCCAGCACGACTAACGCTGCGAGGCCTGCCACGCCAATAGCCGATGCTCGGCCATGGACATTGCCACCGAAGTCACATAGCCGGTGACGCCGAGCAGGATGACGCCCGCGAACAGGTCGGCGGAGCGGAACGCGCGGGCCGAGAGCAGCACCCAGTGGCCGAGCCCGTCGAGGCCGGCAAGGATCTCGCAGACGACAGAGAGAATCAGGGCCACTGTCAGGCTGAGGCGCATGCCGGCCAGAATGTCCGGACTGGCGGAAGGCAGCGCAATCTTGAAGATCACGGCGAGTTTCGACATCTGCAGCGACCGCGCCACCTCGTAGAGGCGCGGCTCGACCGCGGCGAAGCCGTGGATGGTCGCCAGCATGATCGGCCAGATCGCGCCGAACGAGATCACGAACAGCGCCATCGCCTGTGTCAGCCCGAGCATCGCAATCGCAACGGGGATGATCGCCGACACCGGCAGCGGCCGCAAAAACTCCAGCGAGGGTGCCACATAGGTCCGCATCGTGCGCGACGAACCGATGATCGCACCGATCGCGATGCCCGCGATCGAGGCGGCTAACCAGCCATAGGCCATGTGTTCGAGCGTGCCGGCGAGCTTGCTCCAGAGATCGCCGGAGGAGAATCCGCGCACCAGCGCGGCCCATGCGCGGTCCGGTCCCGGCAGGAACACCGGTGAGACCAGTTTCAAATTGGCGATCAGTTGCCAGAGCGCAATGAAGCCTGCCGCAACCGCAAAGCTTGCCAGGCGCCAGATCAGCGCTGCGCGGTTCATGCGCTGTCTCCGCTCAGGGCGGCGCGGCCGAAGAGGCGGTGCTGGGCTACGACGAGAAGCGTGTTCAGCGCGTAGCCGATCACGCCGATCCAGACCAGATAGGCCAGCATCAGGTCTGGCCGCAGCGCCTGCTGGGCCAGCATGATTCCTGCGCCGAGGCCGAGCGGGTTGATGGCGATTTCGACCGTCACGGCGACGATCAGCGCGATGCCGGCCGACAGGCGAAAGGCGACAAAGATCCGCGGCAGCGCGGCCGGGATGATGATCTTCCAGACCCGTTGCGCCGGCGGCAGCCGCAAGGCGCGCGCGACTTCCATCAATCGCGGTTCGATGCTGCGCACGGCGGCCCGGCTCAGGATCAGGATCGGCCAGACGCAGGCGAATGCGACGATCACGATTTCCATGCGGTAACCGAAGCCGAGCGCAATCAGCGCGATCGGCAGCAACGCAATCGAGGGAATCGGCCGGATCGACTCTACGGTCACTTCCATCAGGCGATTGAGCGTGTCGGAAATCCCGAAGGCGATGCCGAGCGCCAGGCCAATGATGGTGCCGATTGCCAGTCCCGCAAAGGCCGCGAACAGCGTGTCGCGTGTTGCGGCCAGGATCGAGAAATCGGCGAAGGCGCCGATCAGCGCCATGACGATTTCGCTCGGCGGGGCAAGGCTGTCGCTTTGCAGGTGCGTGGCGCGGGCCCAGAATTCGAACGCCAGCAGCGCGGCCACCGGAAGCACCAGCGCCTTGGCGGAATCACCCGTCACTGCTCGGTCGCCTTGATGAAATCGAATAGTTGCCGCCGCAGCCGCAGGAATTCCGGGTGCTCGCGGGTCGAAAGCTGGTCGCGCGGGCGCGGCAAATTGACCGGCACTTCGATGCCGATCCGTCCGGGATGCGGCAACAGGCCGATGATGCGGTCGCCGAGATAAATGGCTTCATCGAGGTCATGGGTCACGAAAATGACGGTGGCGCCGCTCGCCGCCACCAGCGACAGCACCTCGTCCTGCAGGCCCTGCCGCGTCATCGCGTCGAGCGCGCCGAACGGTTCGTCCATCAGCAGCGTCTTCGGCTCCTGCGCCAGGCATCGCGCGATCTGCAGGCGCTGCTGCATGCCGCCGGACATTTCAGCGGGATATTTGCCGGCATGACCGGGCAGGCCGACGGTGCGCAGCAATTCCTCGATGCGGGCAGGGCGCTCTGCCGATGGCATGCCGCC
>DAIMKE010000470.1:0-5370 GCA_036721875.1 Bradyrhizobium sp.
ATCTGCGTGTCGCCCGCGCCAAGCGCGATCCACCCGACGACATCATCGAGCAGATGCGCAACGAAGCCCAGTTTCTCAACGACCGTGCCGTCGATCAGCGCAATGTCGCTGATGCCGCCGAGCCGCTGTTTGCGAGCCTGGACGAGAAGCAGAAGAAGGTCTTCATTCAGGAAATGGTCAATCTGAGCCACGAGCGCGGGCTTGATTAGAGCGTATTCAAGCGAAAGCCTGCCCCGGACTTGATCCGGGGTGGAAACCGGTTCGCGCAAAGAAAACGCGTCAAGACAAGAATCCGGAGCCGCACGCGGAATAGCCGGGCACGCAGGCCCTGGGGTAGGTTTGAAGGCGCGGCACCCGGCTATCGTGCCGCAGCGGCGCGGCGTCTCCAATCGCCATGCAATGATGAAGAAAACCCGGCGGGCTCGCGCCTTACTGATGGCTGACTTGCGACCTTGTCGGGAACTTCGTGCTTTGGTTGCCGGTGTTGCATTTCGACATCATGCGAAGCGTGAAGCGCCTGCCTGAAGCCAGTCAGGGCCACGGTTTCGTAGCCCCGGTTCAGGTCTTCCAACGTCAACTCGAGAAATTTCAAGTCTTGGAGAAATTTCAAGTCCTGGAGAAATTCAACTCCACGCCGACGCCATCGGGATCGTAGAGGAAGAACTGCGTATCGCCGGTCCGCGGCACGATGCTCTCCCGGAACTGGACGCCTTTCGACTGCAGGCGCTTGCGCATGCCCTCGATATCGGTCGCCGCGAAGGCGATGTGGTCGAGCCGCCCGGTGTCCTCGTATTTCTTCTCGGTGCCGCGCACCACGATTCCCTCGCGCGGCTGGCGCGTGCCCATCAGATGCACCGTTGCGGTGCCGCCCGAATAGAGCAGCCGGGGAAGTTGAGCGGCGGCCGGTCGCCGTTCTCCAGCCCCAGCACGTCGCAATAGAAATCCCTGGTGCGTTCGAGGTCGGCGGGTTCGATGGTGTAATGCTGCAGGCCGCCAAGTCCCATGGTCGTTCTCCCTAAACAAAGCTGAGGTCGGTATCGACGCCCATCATCCAGGCGCCGACGGTTTCAAAATGCCGGAGCTGGCCCTGCAGTTGCTGGGTCACGGTGTGGATGTCGCGGAAGCGGCGCTCCAGCGGATGGCTTTCGAAGATCGCGGTAGCGCCTGCGGCATTGTAGGCAAAGTCGACCGCCTCGCGCGCCTTGTGAATGGCATGGGTCGAAGCCATGCGGATGTTCATGCGTTGCGCAACCGTGATGGTCGCGCCAGCGACGAGATCCTTCCAGACGTCGGCCGTCGACTGCAGAACGTAGCCGCGCGCGGCGCGGAGATTGACCTCGGCCTGGGCGAGGTTGCTCTGGACCACCGCATTGTCCCGCAACGAACCCCTCGCGCCGCGCGGCACTTTGTTGCGCATCGTTTCGACGAAATTGTCGAGTGCCGTACGGGCGATGCCGCAGGCGACGCCCGCAAATCCCACCTGGTAGCAAGTGTGGTTGCTCATGCGGTAGAGCGGACCGGTTTCCCGGCATTCCCGTTCGAATTCGCGGGTGATCGAATGATCTGAGCGAACGAAGAAATCGTTCAGGGCGAACTGGTCGCTGGCGGTGCCGCGCAAGCCGACGGTATTCCAGATGTCGGTCCATTCGACGTCTTCGCAGCGCACAAGCATGGTGCGCTCGAGCGGGGCGCCGTTCGCATCGCATTTCGGTGAGCCGTCGGCCGCGAAGATCGGACAGTGCGCGCCGAGCCATGTCGCATGCCGGCCGCCCGAGGCAAAGGACCAAACACCGGTCACGCGGTAGCCGCCTTCGCATTCGACGGCGCGAACCCGTGGACCCGGGCCCCAGGCGAGCACCGCCCGCGGGTCGCCGAAGATCGCCTGCGCTACCGGGAGGTCGAGATAGGCCGCCGACATCGAGCAGCCGCCGGCCTGGCTGAGGCACCAGGCTGTCGAGGCATCGGCCTTGGCGATGGTTTCGATGACGTGGAAGAAGGTGACCGGATCGGTTTCGATTCCGTTGGTCGAGCGGGGGAGCAACAGGCGGAACAGTTGCGCGTCGTGCAGCCGGTCGAGCAAGGCCGGCGGCAGCCGGCGCGCACCTTCGATGTCGTCGGAAGCCGCCGCGATGTCGGCGCGGAGGGCCTCGGCCCGGGCGATCACCGCCCGGTCGCCCGCGAGATCAATCGAAGCGTTCAAGACCAGCCCTTCCGTTCTCTGGTGATCATGTCGTTTCCCCGGGGCGGGACTGCTTATCGTTGAGTAGTGCGCTTCCGCCTCCAAGTGAGGCTAACGTGCTGCAGCGGTGAACGGCAAGACCTTGCCGGCGCGGACCACGCTTGCAATGCAATGGAGATTGATATCGTCCAAATGCGCGATGCGATGCAAAAGGGATTGCCGGCGGCTGGAAAATCTGGTGGACCATCGGCCAGCTAGTTTTACCGGATTGCTCCGTGCGTGCACTGCAGCGCGCGCACCCACGTATTTTAAGATTTTGCCGCGACTTCATCATTTGAGCGGGACGTGACGGGATGGAAGAAAAGCGCAAATATCCGCGAACGGAGGTCGATGAGCCTGCCTACGTTTCGTGGGGCGGCTCCGTCATGCGTTGCGTGGTGCGGAACATCTCACATGAGGGCGCTGCGATCGATGTCGAGAATCCGGCCTTCGTTCCGCAACGCTTTCGCCTGGTCATGGCGAAGGATTCCTCGATCGTCCATGAATGCCGCGTTGCCTGGATCCAGAAGAACCGGGTGGGCCTGACTTTCGTACAGCAGGAATCGTAAGACTGCTGTCGGGGAGCGCAGCCGTTCACTCGATCCTCAGCTTCGCATCGCGCACCACCTTGCCCCACTTGTCCATCTCGAGCTTGATCCGCTCGCCGAACTGATCCGGCGTATTGGCGACCGGCTTGAAGCCGAGCACCGTGAGGCGCTCCTTCACGTCGGGCTGGGCAACGATCCTGGCGATCTCGCGATAGAGTTGATCGACGATCTCTTTCGACGTCCCGGCGGGCGCGACGATGCCGGTCAGCGTATCTGCCGCCTGATCCTTCACGCCCTGTTCGGCGAAGGTCGGCACGTCGGGCATCCCGGCCGCGCGCTCGGTCGAGGCCACGCCCAGCGCGCGCAGTTGTCCGCTCTGTACCGCCGACAAGGCGGGCGGCAGCGCGGTGAAGGCGATCGGGGTATGCCCGCCGACCGTCGCCTGGATCGCCGGTCCGGCACCCGTAAAGGGCACGTGTACCAGGTCGAGCTTGAAGGCCAGCCGGAAGAGTTCGCCGCCCAGATGCGGCGTCGAACCGATGCCGGGACCGGCAAAGCCGTACTTGCCGGGATTGTTCCGAATGAGTTGCACCAGTTCCGGCAATGTCCTGGCGGGCACCTGTGGATTGACCACCACGACGTTCGGCGAGACGGCGACCAGCGTCACGGCCGCGAAATCCTTCACCGGGTCGTAGGGCACCTTGGCGTAGAGACTGGGATTTACGACGAAGCCGGTGCTCACCACCATGATGGTGTAGCCGTCGGGGGTGACGCGCGCGACCTGCCCGGCTGCGGTGTTGCCGCCGGCACCGCCGACGTTCTCGACGTAGAATTGCTGGCCGAGGTTATCGGAGAGCTTTTGCGCCACGATACGCGCAATGGCGTCGGTTGGTCCGCCCGCGGGAAACCCGACGACCACGCGTACCGGCCTGCTGGGATAGCTTTGCCCAAAGGACGCCACCGCACCCGACAGCAGCCACGTCGCTGCAAGCAATACGCGCAATACTGCGACCATGGCGTTCTCCCCGAAGTGTTTTTGTTGGTGACATCATCGGCGAGGCTGCGGTGACGGGCAATAGGCAAAGCGTGCCGCGCTGCGGTCGCAACTACTTCAGCAGCGGCTTGATCCGTTCTTCGAATTCCTCGAACGACAGCGCGCCCTGGAGGCGTACGCCGTTGATGAAGAAGGTCGGCGTCGAAGTGACCCTCAACGCCTGTGCCGCGTATTGCTGATCGGCGTTCAGCTTGTCGAACTGCGTCTGATCCTTCTCGCAGGTCTCGACTTCCTGCACGCTCATCCCGTGCATCTTGCCGACATGGAACAGCGTGTCCTTGGTCTGCGCCACCAGGCGGTCCTGCAGCTTGAAAAGAATTTCGACTGCGGCGAGATATTTTTCGGGATCGTCCTTCCCGATGCAACGCGCGAGTATCGAGGCTGCGGCCGCCTTGATGTCGAGGGGAAATTCGCGGAACACGAAGCGCACCTGGCCGGCATCGATATATTTCGACCGCAGCATCGGGAAGACGTTCTGGCCGAACGCCGCGCAATGCGGACAGGTCAGCGACGAATATTCGGTAATTGTCACGGGTGCCTTTTCTGACCCGATCGACATTTCGGGCAAGGACACCGGCTTTGCGACTGCGGCCGCAATGGCGGACTGCGCGATCGCCGGGCTCGTCAGCGGCGAACACGTGAGGGCGAGAAGGGCCGCAAAGGCGATGTGGCGATAGGCGTTCAACGTATGCTCCGAAAGGAACCGGCGGGAGCTGGCGCGTTGCCAGCATCGCGAGGTGTCCGTAGTTTTACGGGTTTGGTCAACGAACAGCGGTCTGACGAACCGATCGTGGTTTCAGGTTGCCGCGATCGGAGTTGACCGGACGTTATTGGAATACAATCATGGGGATGAGGAGAGGGGAAGTGCGGGGTAGAGAGTGCAAACAGATCCATTCATAGACGACATCTATGAAGCGGCAGTGGTTCCGGAGAAATGGCAGGCGATACTCGATCGTTTAGCGGTAATGGCGGATGCCGAAGGCACGTTGCTGTTTGCCGCATGCCCGGGGGAGCCCCGGTGGCTGGCGTCGGAGGCGATCCAGGACGCGATGAAAGCGTGGATCGGCAGCAAATGGTATCTTGATAATCCACGCGGGCAGCGTCTTGTCCCGCGCGAAGACCCGCGGTTTCTTACCGACCTCGATGCGATGACGACCGAGGAGATCAACGCCTCGGACTTCTACACCGAATTGCTGCGACCGCGCGGTCTCGGCTGGTGCGTCGGTACGTCGATCCGATCGCCCGCCGGGGACACCCTGGTGTTTTCTATCGAGAAGGCCCACGCAAAAGGGCCGGTGCCCCGGGCGGTCGCCGAGCAGCTCGATAGCCTGCGGCCACATCTGGCTCGGGCCTCGCTGCTTTCGGGGCGCCTCGGGCTGGATCGGGCGAAATCCACGGTGGCAACGCTGGAGGCGATCGGCCTTCCGGCTGCGGCGTTGGCCCCGGATGGCCGCGTGGTCTCGGCCAATGTCGGATTTCTCGCCGGCGAACCGCGCATCCGGATCGGTGCGGGCAATTTGATCCAGCTTGCGTCCGCCCCGGCGCAGGCC
>DAIMKE010000471.1:0-5368 GCA_036721875.1 Bradyrhizobium sp.
ATGCCGTTGATCTCGCGCTCAATGTCGAAAAGCGCGTCGATGCGGGTGACCGCCTCGAAGGCGATCGGCGAGATCGGCGCGGCGTTGCGCCCGCGCCGGCGACTCGTAGCGATATCGGCAAGTTCGAAGAACTTGCGGCGAGCGTGAGCCCAGGACAAGGCCTCGACGATCGGCCCGGGCTGACGGTCGGGCGCTAGGAGCCGGTTGTAACCGGCATAGGCATCGGCCTGTAGGATGCCTGTGAAGCTACGCAGGTGCTCATCGGGGTGATCGCCCGAGCGGTCTCGCGAAGCCCGGAACAGCACCGGCGTGTCGTCGCCATGGAGCCGTTCTGCCGCCATGACGTGGCGCTCGATCAGGGCATGGACTGGCTGCAAGGCCGCGGCGCAGGCGCCCACATGGTCGGCCAGCGTCGACAGCGGCAGATCGATGCCTTCGCGCGCATAGCGCTCGCTCTGCCGGTTCAGCGGCTGGTGCTGGCCATACTTCTCGAACAGCACCATCGCCAGCAGGTTCGGTCCGGCATGACCACGTGGGATGACGTGGAATGGCGCCGGCGGCTGGGTGATCGCCTCACACTCGCGGCAGGAGAAGCGCTCCCGCACCGTCTGGATCACCTTCCACTGGCGGGGGGACAACCTCCAGCGTCTCGGTGACGTCCTCGCCGAGCTTGACCAGCTTCAACGAGCCGCAGCGCGCGCAGCTCTCCGGCGCGGCGACGACGATGCGCTTGCGCGGCAGGTGATCCGGGAACGGCCGGCGCGCAGGGCGCTTGCGCTGGAAAGCGGCAACGTTGGTTGCCCGCGCCGCAGCCTCCGCGGCCAGTTCGTCCTCGGTGGCGTCGGCCTCCAGATCCTCGAGCTGCATCTCCATCTGATCGAGGAGCCGGGCCTTGCGCTCCGAGTGCGTGCCGTAGAGCTCGCGCCTGAGCTTCTCGATCTCCAGCTTCAGCCGCCCGATGAGTGCGTCCGTGCTGCTGCTTGCAGCCCGTTCCCGGGCGGCGGCTGCTTCGGCCTCCAGACGTGCTGCGCGCTCCGCCAGGATCATCGCATGGGCCGCGGCGAGGTCGCTCGGAAGGGCATCGGAGGCGTTCGTCACAGGGCGATGGAATCACATCCATCGCCAACCGCAAGCGCAAATCCTCATACTGTTGCAGTCGGCCGCCAGGTTCTTTGCGGCATCCGCCAGTCGATGCCTTCAAGCAGGTCGCCGCGCCGGCCGCGGAAGACGAAGAGGTGGCCGCCATGCGGATCGCGACGCAGCACCTCCTGGACCTGGAGCGCCAGGCCGGCAAAGCCCTTGCGCATATCCGTATGGCCCGTCGCCAACCACACCCGAACCCCACTCGGGACCGGGTTCATCGCCGAGGCCTCGACAGCCCGCCGGCAATCGCGATGACGCGGTCTGTCGGTGTGTCGCCGGGCAGTCGGACTGTCACGCCCCCGTCGATCGCGATCTCGATCCGATCGTCCTCTGGCACGGCTGCCAAAGCTGGACAGCCATCCGGACGATCGATATCCGGCACTGGTGCCGGAAGCGCCGCCGGCGGATCAGGAATGATCGATACGGCCGCAAACCCCGGCGGCGCTTGCCGTCCAAGCAGCCGGTCTCGCCAGCGATAGATCTGTTGAGCCTGGATGCCATGGCGCTTCGCTGTCGCGATGACGTTACCGCTGGTTGCGGCCTCCTCGACGACGGCACGCTTCTCGTCCCAGTTCCAATGCCTACGCCGTACATAGGTCTCGTCGCCCACGGCCGTTCTCCAGCACCACTGCTGGCATAGAGGCCAATCAGCGTGACGGCAGGCTGGACAGCAACTTTAGATCAAACAAGGCGGCCAACGCCGGAGGGATACGATCATCGAGGGGCGATCGGCTGCGCTCGGGCGTGCCCCACGGCCATTGGAAAACGACCACCGCCGGCCTAACCGGTATCGCCGCGCCCTTCGTGCTCGACGGCTCGATCGACCGCAACGCCTTCGGGACCTACGTCGCCAAGCTGCTGGTTCCGCAACTGGCGGCGGGCGACGTCGTCGTCATGGACAAACTCTCCAGCACAAGGGCCCGAGGGTCCGCGAGATGATCGAGGCGGTTGGCGCGACACTGCTCTACCTGCCGTCCTACAGTCCCGACTTCAACCCGATCGAGATGGCCTTCTCCAAGCTGAAAGCTCTCCTGCGAAAAGCCGCAGAGCGATCCATCCAAGCCCTGTGGGACGCCATCGGGCGCCTCATCGATCTCGTCAGCCCAAGTGAAGCCGCAAACTTGTTCGCCGCAGCAGGGTATGAGCCGGACTAAACCGAAAACGCTCGAACATTCAACCCGCACCTCTCGGCGGGGCGCATCACCTCACCGCGCAGTTTCTCGGGATCACGGGCGCCCTCTTCTGAAAAGTCCGGAATGGCGAGAGAAAGTTGGTGCTGACACCGCGCTCGCCAAGCGGCTCGGCCACGGCGCATAGAGCACCGGTGGCCTGTCTGCTCACAAGCGCGAGCGAGAGCGGTATCGTCTATATCGGCGCAGCCGACAATCGACTAAGGCAGTATGCGGAACCAAGCCCCCGCAAACCAAAGCTTGATCCCCGACGTGCTTTAGGCTGCACCTCCCCCCTGCGCGATGACTAGGTCGCAGAGGGGCGGACTCGATCTTGTGCACTGAGCAATTACCAACGTGCTCCAAGCTGCGCCAGTCTGCGAACAGCAGGACTGAACGACGAGAGCTTGCCATCAAGGAGTCTGGATCTCATCCTCAGGGTGAACAAGCGATCTTTGGTAGGTTTCCGGCAAATAGAGAGCAACGATAAGGACTGCGACCGAAACCGCAGCCATATAGAAGGCGGGTGCGAGTTTGTTACCGGTCTGCAGTACGAGAAAGGCGCTCAAAAGCGGCGCGGTGCCGCCGAAGACCGTATAGGCGACGTTGTAACTGACCCCTGCGCCGCTCAGCCGAATGCGCGTCGGGAACAATTCCAGGAAAGCAATACCGACCGGTCCGAAGAATACACCGAGAGCACACGCGAGCAGAGCCTGCCCCAAAATGGCGTTAGCGAGGCTCCCCTCCCCCGCTAACATATAAGCGGGGATGCAGATGAGCGCGCTAATTGCCGCGCCAAGCAAAATTGTCGTCCTGCGGCCAATTTTATCAGACAGGTGCCCACCCAACAACATCGCAAAAAATGCGATTAGTAATGCCACACTGTTCGAGATTAGGGCATCGTTCCTGTTGAGCCCAACGGTCACCGTAAGATATGTTACAAAATACCCCGTCAAAGTATAAAATCCAAGACTAGAAAGTGCAGCAAGAGCAAAAGAGAAACCCATCGCCTTTTTGTAATCTCTGAATGCCATCCTCAACGGCATAGCCTCGACACCTTTGGTAGCACGCATTTTCCTGAAGGCAGGAGACTCTTCTGTTCGACGGCGGATATATAAACCAACGAGCGCGAGGGGCGCACCCAGAAGGAAGGGAATGCGCCAGCCCCAGCTCTTATAATCCTCGGGCGTCAGTACGTTGGTGATGAACAGGACGAGCAGCGCGGCTACGATCGGTGGCAGGTTTGCGAATGCATAAGTAAAGGCAACCAGGAAGCCACGCCTATTCGGCGGCGCATGCTCCGCGACGAACGAATTTGAACCAGTCGCCTCGCCCGCCGCCGATAGCCCTTGGACAAGGCGGCATATGACCAGCAATATAGGCGCGAGAATGCCGATTTGTTCGTAAGTCGGCAGTAGGCCAATCGCGACCGTTGCACCGCCCATCAACAAAATGATGACGGAGAGTGTGTTACGTCGCCCAATACTGTCGCCGAGGTAACCGAACACGACGCCCCCGAGCGGACGCATCAAGAACCCCACCCCGTATACCGCAAGAGCCGAAAGGAGCGCGGCAGTCGGATCGGCAGACGGGAAGAAAAGTCCCGCGATCACCGTTGCGCTATATGCGTAGATGACGAAATCGTACCACTCGACAAACTGCCCGAGGGCAGCTGATGACACGACACGCTTCAGTTCGACGCTATCGCGGCTGTCGATGCTCGCATGGTCTGGTCTAGTCTGTGTATTGCCGTTGTAGGTCACGGTGCCTCCCCGCCTAATTTTTTCGCTAGTCTACCGGTTTTGATGGCTCGTGCGAGCTATCGGCCCAGCGCCGTATAAAGCTCCGGCCTTCGCTGGCTATTGAGATCCCACCAAGAACGGACGAGCTTCACTGCGCTAAGATCGACAACGCTCGTCAGAACCATTTCGCAATCCGACGCTTGTGCGATGATGACCCCCCAGGGATCGACGATCATGGATCGGCCAACGAAGTTAATCGAGCTGTCCTTCAACTTACCGACCATGCCAGATGAGACCATGAAGAGTTGGTTGTCTGCCGCGCGACTGCGGTTCAAGAACTCCCAGTGGTCGAGGCGCGCGGGAAACGCCGACGGGAGGACCACGATCTCCGCTCCCTCCAACGCATGATTGCGGAATATTTCCGGAAACCTGATATCCGAGCAGATGGCGATCCCGATGCGACCGAAATCCGCCTCGACCACACGCAGGCTGTGACCCGGCTTCACCTTGTCGGACTCGCGATAGGCCGGGAGATCGGGCCGTGTTCCCGGGTCGAAAAGGTGACTTTTCCGATAGGCAGCCAGAATGGACCCGTCACGGCCGATCACTGGTGCCGTATTGTAAATGCTTCCTGCCGCCTCCTCGTAAAGGGAGCCGACGATGTACATTCCGTACCTTTGCGCCACTGCGCGCAGGCGGTCTGTCGTCGGGCCAGGAATTGCCTCGGCCAACTCCGACGAATTTCCCAACGCAAGCGCTGTTCCAGTAAAGACCTCTGGCAGAACGCACAGATCCGAGCCTCGCTGCCCGGCAATACTCAGAAGTCTTTCGACCTTCGCGACGTTTGCTTCCTTGTCGTCATCCTGTGGATTGAACTGGATGACCGACACAGTGATCGATCGATCCTTATCCTGCGTTGCAGCAGTCATTTGATCTCCGTCCGCCAACAGCTTGGTTTGCCGTGTTTACGGAACTCAACAAGGATTGTCCAATATCAATTCTAGGCCTAATGATGTCCTATAGCTATCAATCGCGATAACGGTTCATGCCTCTCCTCCTGCTCGCAAAGATCCAAGTCTTCCTCGCTTTGGCGGAAACGCTGAACTTGCGGCGGGCTGCCGAGCGCCTTGGGCTGGCGCAGCCCTCCCTAAGTCGGAGCATAGCGCAGCTTGAGGATCAGCTCGGCTTTAAGCTTCTTGAACGTTCCACCCGGCGGGTAAGCCTCACCGACGCGGGAGAAGCGCTCTATCGAGAGGGCGAGACCGCGATGTCCGGCCTCACGAGGGCATGTGAGAATGCGAAGCGAGTTGCCAA
>DAIMKE010000472.1:0-5354 GCA_036721875.1 Bradyrhizobium sp.
CGCGGGCGTAGTTCAATGGTAGAACGGCAGCTTCCCAAGCTGCATACGAGGGTTCGATTCCCTTCGCCCGCTCCAAGCCTCGGCCCGCCCGAGCCGCATGATTACTTGCCATGCTGATGAGTTGAGCACGAGTGCCGGTCTGCCATGCACGTGGATCTCATTACAGCGATCGATGCATGTTGCGACGCGCATTTCTTTGCGCCCATCTCGGTCCCTATCGGGTATCGGTCGACCTAAGTTGCACGCTGAATGTAAACGCAAGCGTGATTGAGGCGAGTGATCCAGTTCGCATTTCATCCCGCTCGTTGTGGCAGGATACTACCGCGAGGACGGTTGGTTGGTTCACTCGATCGTCCGCCGGTGCGCTGATGAAGCAATGACGAGAACTTCTTCATTGCGCCGGCAGCACTTTCGAATTGGTTCCACACGAACAGGAAAGCAACAGTCTGGTCCCAAAAAGATAGTCGCCTAGAAAAGGGGCTCCCATTTTCCCTGGAATCTGGCCTCCTTAGTTGCCGGGAAGTTCGTGTGATTCGCGAATTGATGTCAGTCCACTATGGAGGCTGCCATGAAAGCGTTCGATCGCGTGCTGGCGACAATCGGCGTTCTTCTGATGATGTCACTTGTGATGTCCGTTGGTGCGGACGCGCACGACTCGTCGATGCCGCATCACGAGTGGTTCAACAAGCAGGAAATGAATCCCGCAGCTCAACGGCGGCTCGGTGTTCCCTGGAAATCATGTTGCGACAATGGCGACGTATTCAAGACCCGCTTCAGGGTGGGTGAAGATCGCTCGGACCAGTGGCAATATCTGAGGGATGGACAGTGGAAGACCATCCCGCCCGACATCATCAAGGAAGACGATACGCCGGACCATGTGCCTGTGCTCTTCATCAACAGGCACACGGGAATGGAACTGTGCTTCTTCGTGCCGAAGGGCGGATTGTGAGGCTTTAAACCACTGCCAGACCTGTCCACTACGGGCATCGGCCTTATCTTCATGCGGTCACGGTCGCTCCGTCGCTGGATGGTGACGCTGAACCTTAGGCTGGACTGCGGGCAGACTCGGGGCCGGGCGGTACCCGGCGCCCTTACCCGGTCTGGTGGCCCGGCCTGGTCTTCGCGCGTTGCTTCAATTTCAGGACCGGCCGTGCTATCTTGGGTTCATGGTTAGAACGCTCGAACAAGCCATCGCGCAAATTTCCAGGCTGCCGGACGCCGATCAGGAACAGATCGGACGGAAACTGCTCACACACGTCGAAAAGCTCAGGGCGCTTCGTACCGAGATAGACAAGGGCATGCAGTCCCTGGACGAAGGCAAAGGAAGCGCCTTGAATTTGGAAGATTTCCTTCGCGACAAGAATTTGGGGCATGGCGGAGCATAAGCCAGAGATTCTTTGGTCGCCCGAAGCCCTGGAAGATATTGACCGCCTTTGGGACTATTACGTTCACGCAGCTGGACGGATGGCGGCTGACAAAATTCTGCGCGAGGTCGCGAAGGCCGTTTTAGTCATAGATGATTTTCGAAATTCGAGCCGGCCTGCGCTCGCTGGCAGCTGCACCCCAAACGGTCTTCTATCGATTGAAGGATGATCGACCCGAAATCGTGCGGGTGCTCGATGGCAGGCAGGATATTGAAGAGATATTTTCTGATGGCGAGAACGGCTAAGCCCGCGCCGGGTGATACGACACATGGAGTTCAGCGTTGACCCAGGCGATCACTCCCGATGACACTTCAGGCAATAGTCTGCTCATCGTCGCCGCCGGTGGCCTGGTGTCGGGCATCCTAACGCCGCTGCTGCCCACGCTGATCGATCAGCTCGTCGGCCTGCCCGGACAGTTTCGCATTTCGCTGATCGCGGTACCGTTCGCCGTGCTCGTGTTCGTGCTGGTGCTGCGGTTCAGCGCCAATCCGTGGTGGGCGGCGACGCTGGCCGCGATCGCCACCATGATAGCCTTTGTGTGCGCGGTGAACGCTGCGATCTTCATCGACGGGCAGGCCGCCGGGGCCGCGCCGATCATGCGGTATCTGCTCGCCGGATTGACGGGCGGTCTGGTCGGCACGGCGCTGGTGGCGCTGGGGATCGGCTTCCTCCCCGCAGGGCCGCGCGCCGCCGCCGCGTGGTGGCCGATGCTGATCACGGGCACGCTGGCCGGCACGCTGCTGGCGCTCGACAATGCGCTCGGCCTCGACCGAACTTCGGTCCTCTACCCGGCCTGGCAGGCGGCGGTCGCGGTGCGGCTGACGATGGTGCTGCGACGGATCAAGTCGTTCTGATCATCACGCTGCCGGCACCTGATCGAGGAACCCGGTGATGCTGCGGATGCGTCCGTCCCTGATCACGGCGAAATCCGTTCCCTTGATCGGGCTGTCGGCGCCGTCTGGGCCGAGCCCCCAGGAAAAGCGGACGTGGTCGCCAAAGCCGTTGGGTTCGCCGATCAGCCTGAATTTGAAATCAGGAAAGCGCTGCTGCACGCCCGATATCAGCGCGTCGACGCCGTCATGGCCGTCGCCCGACATGAGCGGATCGACGTAGGTCGCGTCCACCGTCCAGTTCGCGTTGAGCATTTCGCGGCGGCGGTTCGGCGCCCGCTCGTTCCACAGGTCGATATAGTTGCGGGCAATCGTGTTGACGTCGGTCATGATGTTCTCCTTCATTGCGGCCGAACGGATCGGCTGACCTCCTCATAGGAAATCGGTCCGGGCCGATCGATTACCTCGGAGGTCAAGGATTGGGCGCCGACATCAGATTTCGAATTCGCGGTGCGGCGACAAATGGAAAGAAGAGAGCTTGGATGTCGGTGATTATCAAGGGGACGAAGATTTCCGGCCTTGGGCTCGGCGTGACGACGGTGGCCAAGCAATACGAGCATCTGGTCAGGGAATTTCCTGACATCAGCGATGTGCACCAATGGGGGACGCTGAACCTCCAGCTCGATTACCCGCTGCGCATCCTCAACCCTGACTACACGACGTCAGCCATCGAGTGGGAGCCGGGATTCAAGGAACGGTTCAGCCTGACGCGGATAGATATCGAGCCGAGCGCGACGGGAAAGGTGCAGCCGGCGTGGATCTATGTTGCGCACCGGTCGCCGCATCGCGCCAACACGCTCTTCATCGAGATGCTGACCGCGACGCTGGAGGTCGCGAACGGCGACCGCTTTCTGGTTCACCTTCCGGACTACAGATATTCGTCCTGCATCGTCCTGTGAGCGCGCGCGTTTTCAAGCGAAGTGGAAACCGGTTTGCGTGCAGAAAACGCGTCAAAACAGGAATCCAGGAAACGAAAATGGCCGGGACGAGGCCCGGCCACGACGAAAGAAGTTTCGATGCGCTCGCGGCTACTTCGCCGCAACCACCATGATCTCGACATTGTACTGGGGCGCCGCGAGCTTGGCCTCGACGGTCGCACGCGCCGGCGTGTTGCCGGCCGATACCCAGCCGTCCCATACCGCGTTCATCTCGGGAAAGGTCTTCATGTCGGTGATGTAGATCGTGGCCGACAGCAGCTTCGATTTGTCGGTGCCGGCCTTGGCGAGGTGGCCGTCGATGATCGCAAGAATATCCTGGGTCTGTTCGGTCACGCTCTTGCCGGCCGCCTTGCCGGCGACCACGCCTGCGAGATAGACGGTGTCGCCGTGAACGACGACCTGGCTCATGCGAGGTCCGGTTTCGAAACGCTGGACGGTCATTGTAGTCTCCTGAAATGAGGGCGGGGCTTATTAGCGCGCTGATGGGGCCTGCGCCACTGCGTTCTAAGGGGCTCCGTCATGTCCGGGCCATGACGGGGAGGGAGTTAGCCCGCCGCCGCCTTCGCCGCAGCCCGGCCCGCATTCCTTCCAGAGAACAGGCAGCCGCCGAGGAAGGTGCCTTCCAGCGAACGATAGCCGTGCACGCCGCCGCCGCCGAAGCCTGCGGCTTCGCCTGCGGCATAAAGCCCCTGGATGATCTGGCCGTTCGCGCCGAACACGCGCGAGTCCAGATCGGTCTCGAAGCCGCCCAGCGTCTTGCGCGTCAGGATGTTGAGCTTGACCGCGATCAGCGGGCCGTGGTCGGGATCGAGGATACGATGCGGCGTAGCTGTGCGGATCAGCTTGTCGCCGATGTAGCGCCGCGCATTGTGGATGTTCATCACCTGCGCGTCCTTGACGTAGGGGTTGGCGATTTCGCGGTCGCGGGCCTCGATCTGCGCCTTGATGTGATCGAGCTTGAGCAGGTTGTCGCCGGACAGCGCATTCATGGCGCTGACCAGGTCTGCCAGATTGTCGCGCGCGATGAAGTCGGCGCCCTTTTCCTTGAACGCCTCCACCGGCGCCGGTGCGCCCTTGTTGGTCGCGCGCTTGATGGTCATGCGCCAGCTTCTGCCCGTCAGGTCAGGGTTCTGTTCGGAGCCGGAAAGGGCGAATTCCTTCTTGATGATGCTCTGGGTCAGGATGAACCAGGAATAATCGTAGCCGGTGCCCATGATGTAGTGCAGTTGCCCGAGCGTATCCGAGCCCGGGAACAGCGGCGCGGGCAGGCGCTTGCCCGTGGCGTCAAACCACATCGAGGAGGGACCGGGCAGGATGCGGATGCCGTGGCGCGGCCAGATCGGATTCCAGTTCCGGATGCCCTCGACGTAGTGCCACATCCGGTCGCGGTTGATCAGCCGCGCGCCGGCGGCCTCGGTGATGCCGATCATGCGCCCGTCGACGTGCTCAGGAACACCCGAGATCATGTGCTTCGGCGGCTCGCCGAGCCGCTTTGGCCAGTTCTGCCGGACCAGATCGTGATTGCCGCCGATGCCGCCGGAGGCGACGATTACCGCTGGCGCGCGCAACGTGAAATCGCCGACCACCTTGCGCGAAGAGCTCTTGCCGCGCTCGATGGTGTCCGGTTCGAGCACCGCCCCGGTGACGCCTTCAATTCTGCCGTTCGTCATCACAAGTGCGTCGACGCGGTGGCGAAACCGGAACGTCAGTCGGCCAATTTTTTGCGCCTCGCGCGCACGGCGCTCGAACGGTTCGACGATGCCGGGGCCGGTGCCCCACGTAACATGAAAGCGCGGTACCGAATTGCCATGGCCCATCGCGTCATAACCGCCGCGCTCGGCCCAGCCGACCACCGGAAAAATGCGGTGGCCCATCGCGCGCAGCCAATCGCGCTTTTCTCCGGCCGCAAATGCAACATAGGCTTCCGCCCAGAGCTTCGGCCAATGGTCGTCGTCGCGGTCGAAGCCCGCAGTGCCCATCCAGTCCTGCAGCGCGAGATCGTGGGAATCCCTGATGCCGAGCCGGCGCTGTTCCGGAGAGTTAACCAGAAACAATCCGCCGAAAGACCAGAAGGCCTGCTCGCCAAGGCTTTGCTCGCCCTC
>DAIMKE010000473.1:0-5351 GCA_036721875.1 Bradyrhizobium sp.
GCGTCACCCCGCACCAATATTTGTTGCGTTCGCGGCTGCGCCATGCCGCGCGGCGGCTGGCCGATGACGACAGCCCGATCACCGATATCGCCTATAACGTCGGCTTTGCCGACCTCTCCAATTTCGTGCGCACGTTCCGTCGCGCCGCCGGCGCCTCGCCGCTGAAATTTCGCCAGGCGTCGCGGGGGAAGCGCAAGATTCTCCAAGAACGCCTCGCCCTCAACTGACTAGGGTTGCTCCAGGCCGCGCGACATCGCGCGCTTTGCACTGGAGAAATGCCATGTACGACCACATCGGATTACGCGTCGGAAATCTCGACGCCAGCGTGCGCTTCTATACGGCAGCGCTTGCGCCGTTAGGCTTTGTGCTGTGCTCGCGCGACGAGACCGGCGCGGGCTTCGGGCCGAAGGACGCGCCCGCGCTCTGGCTGCATCTGCACAAGGGCGCGGCCGGGTCAGCGGCGCATGTCGCGTTCCGCGCCAAGGACCATGCGGCGATTAAGCAGTTTCACGCCGAAGGCCTGAAGGCCGGCGGCCGTGACAATGGCGGCGCCGGACCGCGGGCCGACTACAGCCCGACTTACTATGCAGCGTTTCTCATCGATCCCGACGGCAACAATGTCGAGGCGGTTTGTACGTAGCTCTCTCCGCGTCATTGCGAGGAGCGAAGCGACGAAGCAATCCATTCTTCCTCGCAGCCCGATGGATTGCCTTGCTCCGCTCGCAATGACGACTTCAAACACCATCCCCAGCAACGACGGATCCAATCTCATGGCCACCATCCAGAAAGATATCATCATCGACGCCAACCCCGGCGACGTCTGGGACGCACTGCGCGATTTCGGCGCACTGCATACGCGGCTCGTCCCGGGCTTCGTGACCGACACCAAACTCGACGGCGATGCGCGCATCGTGACATTCGGAAACGGCACGGTGGCGCGCGAGATCCTGGTCGATTGCGACGACAGCAAGCGGCGGCTGGCCTACGCCATCATCAGCGAGCGGATCCGACAGCACAGCGCCTCGGCCCAGGTCTTTGATGCAAGTGATGGCCGCACCCGGTTCGTATGGACCGCCGACGTGCTGCCGAACGAGATCGCACCCTACATGGACGCGCAGATGGATCTCGGCGTGCTGGCCATGCAGAAAGCGCTCGGACGCAAGGCGGCATGAGCAACGCCTTTCTCGATGCGCTCGGCGCGGACGGGCCTTCTCCCGACCGCTCCGGCACGATGGATCTCTACGGGCGCTTCGTCGGCTCCTGGGACCTCGATGTCAGGCAGTATTCGGACGACGGCAAGGAAGTGCGCCGCGCCGGCGAATGGCACTTTGGCTGGGCGCTCGAAGGCCGTGCGATCCAGGACGTCTGGATCGTCCCGCCCCGCGGCGAGCTACGTCACGGCGACGCTGCTGCCAGCTTCAATTCCTGGGGCACCACGCTGCGCGTCTACGATCCCGATATCGGCGCCTGGCGCATCCAGTGGACCGATCCGGTGACGCGGAATTTTCTGCAGATGATCGGCCGCGCGGAGGGCCGCAACATCGTGCAACTGGGCACGCGTCCCGATGGCCAGCTGGCGCGCTGGAGTTTTCGCGACATCACCGACGACGCTTTCCTGTGGCGCGGCGAACTCTCGGCTGACAACGGCGTGACGTGGCGCATCAATACCGAGTTCACGGCGCGCCGCAGGCAAGCGTGACCTTTCGCACAGATCGGCTCGCCACCCGCTCCTAGCCTCATCCCATGCGTCCGAAAGGCGCCGCGTCCGCGGCCGCCGGCGCATGAGGAACAGAACCATGACTGGAGCTGACAAGGTCGTTTGCCACGCAGCCACGCTGCTGCTGTTGCTTTCGCTGACATCGATGCCGGCCAAGGCGCAGTTTGCGGGCCTCGGTGGCGGAGGCGGCGAAGACATGATGACGCAGATGGCGCCGATGCTGGAGATGATGAAGGCGAAGATGGGCAAGCGCCGCTTCGGGATGATGATGCAGACCATGGGCCCGATGATGAGCCGCATGATGGAAAACGGCGGCGGAGGTCTCGGTGGCATGATGGGTGGCGGCGGTTTCCCCGGCGGCATTCCGGCAGGCATCGGCGGCGGCTACGGCGGCGATTACATGAGCATGCTCGGCGGCGCCGGCGGCGGCGAGTTGATGAGCATGGTCCCGCAACTGATACGGATGGTCGATGTCGGCGGCGGCCGCCATGGCCGGCGACGCACCAAGCGGTAACTATTTCCGTCATTGCGAGCGAAGCGAAGCAATCCATCTTTCCGCACTTGAGGGTAGATGGATTGCTTCGTCGCTTCGCTCCTCGCAATGACTATCGTCAGGAAAGCGCCGGCCGCACCGCAGGAACGCGCCGCTTCGGCTCCCATCGGGTCAGGATCACGCTGAGGCACGACAGCACGCCGAGCAAGATCATCGAGGCTGCCGCCAGCAGGAAGAAGCTCTGCGCGGTGGCGCCCTGCGTCGACAGCCACCAGCCGCCGGCGGCGATGAACACCAGCCGCGCGGTCTGCGCCAGCACCGGGCCGATCACCTTGGCCGCGCCTTGCGATGAGAAATAGCACGTCGTGGCGAGCCCGAGGAAGGCGTACATCGGCGCCGCCGTCGACAGGTACTGCCGGCTTGCGGCGCGGACGCTCGCATCGTCGGTGAACAGGTTGACCCAGATGTCGGGGAATATCGCGATGAGGGTTGCGACCGCGCCGACCGAGACGAAGGCTACGCTGCCCGCAATCCAGCAGATCCGTCGCGCCCGCGCGATGCGCTTTGCGCCGATCGCCATGCCGACCATCGGCACCGAGGCGATGCCGACGGCGAACGCGATCGAGGTCAGCATGAATTCGAGCCGGCGCGCCGATGCCGTAACCGGCGAGGATTTCGGTGCCGAAACTCGCCAGCATGTGAGTAAAGATGCTGATGGTCAGCACCGACTGCAGCGGCGAGAAGCAGGCAATCGCGCCGACCTTCAGGATGTCGATGAACATCGCCCACTGAATGCGCAGCCCGCGGATTTTCGGAACGACGCGCGCGCGCCCCGAGAACAGATACCAGGACATGACCGAGATACTGATGATATAGGCGATCAGCGAACCGGCGGCGACGCCGCGCATGCCGAATTGCGGGATTGGACCCAGCCCCAGCCCGAGCGTGCCGCCGAGAATGATCTGGCAGACGGCGGACGAGAGCATCATCAGCGACGGCAGCTTCATGTTGCCGGTGCCGCGCAGGATCCCCGCCATGGTGTTCATCAGCCACGGGATGATCGCACCGCCGAAAAATATCTGCGTATAGGCGACCGCCTGCGCCAGCACGTTGCCGCGGCCGCCGAGCAACTCCAAAAGCGCAGGGCCGAAGATCAGCATGCCCAGCATGAATACCAGCCCGAAGCAGAGGCCGATCAGCAGCGCATGCGCGGCCAGCGTCGAGGCGCGGTCGGTATCGCCGGCGCCGAGTGCGCGCGCAATCGCGGACGCCACGCCGCCGCCCATGGCGCCGCCGGACATGGTCATGGTCAGGATCACGGTCGGAAACACCAGCGCCATCGCGGCGAGTGACTCAACGCCCAACCGGCCGATATAGGAGGTCTCCGCAATGACCACGCAGGTGCCCGCGGTGAGCGCGATCACGTTCGGCCAGGCGAGCCAAAGCAGCGTGCGCAGGATCGGACCGTCGACCAGCGCGTTCTTGGCCGGTGGCGCCGGCGGCGGAAGCGGACGCTCTTCCTCGTCTACAGGAATTTCGGCAACGCCGAGGTCGGACATTTCAGCTCCCAGCGCGCGGATTTGGCTCCGCGGCGCGCTGCTTCCTAGCACGGCCGGGGGTGATTCCACGTGCGCAGGGCGCAAGGGGGCCCTGCCGGATTGCGCGGCAGGCCTTGCGGCCGGCATCGCATTGGTAGGGCGGCACCGCAGGGAACCCTCGCCGCGCTCGCTCGCCGCGGGAGATCGGTGTTAGACGATTGCCGTCGCGATCAAGGCAGGTGAATCTGGACTGCGGCGGCGTATTGAGCGCAACGTGACGCTGCCGAGGAGAATATGCCCGATCCACTTTCCATGCTCCCGAACTTCGTGACGGCGCTCGGCATCGGGCTTCTGATCGGGGCCGAGCGCGAACGCCGCAAGGGCGGCGGTCCGTCGCGCGCGCCGGCGGGGATACGGACCTTCACGGCCGCCTCGCTCGCCGGGGCCATCAGCGTCATTGTGGGCGGGGCAGTCATGCTGGCCGTCACCGTCGCGGGCGTGGCCGTGCTGACCGCTGTCGCGTATTTCCGATCCCGCGGCGACGACCCCGGCCTGACGACCGAGATTGCCCTGATCCTGACGGCGCTGCTGGGCGGCCTCGCGATGCAGCAGCCGGCGCTGGCGGCAGGCGTCGCCGTCGGCCTCGCCGTCCTGCTCGCGGCGCGAACCCCGCTGCATCATTTCGTCCGCTCCGTGCTCACCGAAGATGAGGTGCGAGACGCGCTGATTTTCGCCGGGGCGACGCTCGTGGTCCTCCCGCTGCTGCCCAACCAGGCAATGGGACCTTATGGCGCGCTCAATCCGCGCTCGATCTGGATCGTCGTCATCCTGGTGATGGCCATCAGCGCCGCGGGATATATTCTCGTTCGGGCATTCGGGGCGCGGTTCGGACTCCCTATCGCCGGCCTCGCATCCGGCTTCATTTCGAGTACCGCGACGATCGGCGCCATGGGCGCGCGGGCTCGGAAAACCCCCGAGGTCATCGGCGCCGCCGTCGCAGGCGGCGCTCTCTCGACGGTCGCGACCATCATTCAGATGGTCCTGGTGCTGGCGGCGACCAGCACGGCCACCCTGCGTACGCTGGCCATGCCGCTGATTTTTGCCGGCGTCGCCGCCATCGCCTATGGCGCGGCCTTCACCGTCCTCGCCTTGCGCGAGAGGGACGTCCCGGAGCCGCAACCGGGAAACGCGTTCAGCCTCCCGGCCGCGCTGGGATTCGCCCTGACGCTGTCTGCAATCCTGCTCGCCTCGGCGGCGCTGCGGGAGTGGTTCGGCGAGACCGGGGTCATTGTAGCGGCGGCCGTGGCCGGCTTCGTCGACACGCATTCGGCCGCCATCGCCATCGCTTCACTGGTTGCATCCGGCAAGATGAGCGCCGTTGACGCCGCCTTTCCCATTCTCGCCGGGCTCTCGACCAACACGATCAGCAAGATCATTTTCGCCTGGAGCGGCGGAGGCCGGCCGTTCGCGTTGCGCCTGATCCCGGGCCTGATCCTGGTCGCAGGCGCGGCGTGGGCCGGCGCGCTGCTGATATAGGGGTAGGTCTCGCTCAGGCCCGGAAGTGCTTGCTCAACTTCAGGCCCTGCGCCTGATAGTTCGAGCC
>DAIMKE010000474.1:0-5326 GCA_036721875.1 Bradyrhizobium sp.
CTCCAGGACAGCGCCGTCGCCGCCGTCGCCGCCAGATAGAGCGCTAGCGTGATGAAGAACAGTTTCTTGCGTCCGATCCGGTCGGTCAGCCAGCCGAAGCCGAGCGCGCCGATCACGGCGCCGGCCAGATAGGCGCTGTTGGCGAGGCCAACATCCAAATTCGAAAACTGCAGCGTCGGGCTTTCCTTCAGCGCACCCGACAACGCGCCCGCGAGCGTGACTTCCAGCCCGTCGAGAATCCAGGTAATTCCAAGCGCGACCACGACACGGGTGTGAAAGCGACCCCAGCGCAGCCGATCGAGCCGCGCCGGTATGCTGGTCTCGATGAGGCGATCATTGTCCCGATTCAGCCCTGCAGCAGGCGCATCCTTCTCAACCGCATCATGCCGTATCGCTTTTACATCCATCGCATTGGACCAATGAGAAACGCCCCGGAAAGCCCAGCCCCAGGGTTATTTCGATGAATTGCGGCAAACGTGATGCCCGCCGCAGAGATAACGCGTTCGGGGGATCGGGGTTCCTAGGGCTCATGGACGGCGAAATTGCATGGCTGTTGCCAAGGAGCCGACGCGCAAAGCTGGAGCGAAGATAGAGCCGAAGCGCTAGTTCGACAGGGAGTGCAGTTCATTCAGTCGTCATGCCCGCGAAGGCGGGCATCCAGCACGCCGCGGCTTCTCGATTGATCACTACCGTCTCTGGAATACTGGATCATCCGCCTTCGCGGATGATGACACCGTCTTTAGGGTTGGAGCAGTGAGCTCACGCCGCCCTGATATTCGCCATGAAGCGATCGAGCTCTTCGCGGAGCCGCGTGCTTTCGCTCGACAGGCTGCGGGCCGAGTTCAGCACCTCTTCCGAAGCCGAGCCGGTTTCGGTGGCGCCGCGATTGACCTGCATGACGTTGGCGGCGGCTTCCTGCGTGCCTTGCGCGACGGTCTGGACGCTGCGGGCGATCTCCTGTGTCGCCGAGCTCTGCTGCTCGACGGCGCTGGCGATCGTCGAGGCGATGTCGGAGATCTTGCCGATGGTGCCGCCAATTTCCTTGATGGCGGCGACCGATTCCTGCGTGGCGTCCTGCATGCCCGAGATGTGATTGGAGATCTCGTCGGTCGCCTTCGCGGTCTGGCTGGCGAGCGATTTGACCTCGGACGCGACCACGGCGAAGCCACGGCCGGCATCGCCGGCGCGGGCCGCCTCGATGGTGGCGTTGAGCGCCAGCAGATTGGTCTGCTCGGCGATCGCGGTGATCAGCTTGACGACGTCGCCGATCTCCTGCGCGGCGCGCGACAGCTTGCCGATGCGGCCGTCGGTCTGCTCGGCATCCGCGATCTGGCTCGATTCCTTGACGCGGCGGCCGATCTCGTCGACGGACGCCGACAATTCCTCGGTCGCGGACGCCACCGACTGCATGTTGCTGGAGGCTTCTTCCGAGGCGCCGACAACCTGGCTCGACAGGCTCTGGGTGGTTTCAGCGGTCCGTGTCAGCGTACCGGCTGCGGCTTCGAGCTGCACGGCGGAGGATGATACATTGGAAACGATGGCGCCGACCGCGGTCTCGAAATCATCCGCGAAACGGATCAGTTCGGCGCGGCGCGCAGCGCTGGCTGCCTTGTTCTGCGCCTCCTGCGAAGCGGCATCGCGTTCGGCGCGGGCGACGGCCTGCACCTTGAATTCCTCGACTGCGCCGGCCATCTCGCCTATCTCGTCCCTGCGGCCGAGGCCGGGCAGGACGACATCGAAATTGCCGCCGGCGAGTTCGCGCATCGCGCTGCACATCCTGGTCATCGGCCGCGAGATACCCTTGCCGAGGAAGAACGCCCAGATGCAGCCGAGCAGGAAGCCCCCCGCCGCCAGCATCACGATCAGCCGTTCGGTTTCGGCAATGGCGGCGTCCGACTCGGCATCGAGCCGCTTCTGATCCGCCAGCAGGTCCGACTTCATCGCGGCCGAGGCCTTGTTGATCTCGGCGGCCGTCTCCGTCATTTCCTGGATCAGGCCTTCGATCTCCCTGGTATTGCCGATCAGCATGGCGAGCGACCGGCGGTAGTCCTCCAGCATGCCGGAGACTTCCTTGATGCCGTCGAGGATCTTTGCGTTGGTCGTCGAGATCGCCTTCAGCGCGTTCTCGACGAATTTCAGCCGCGCCAGAGCGCTGTTCGCGACCGACTGGTCGGCATTGACCACGAACGTATTGGCAAGTGCGGTAACTGCCTGGAACTGCTCGGTCACCTTCTTGGCGCCGAGCGTGATCACCTGCATCTCCTCGTCTTCGGCGTTGCTCGGGAGGTCGTCGAGCTTGTAGCGCAGCGAGTTGCCGTTGCGCGCCAGCTGGTTCTGCGCGATTCGCGCGTTGTCTTCCTTGGTCTTGAGGATGTCGGCGAATATCTTGGTGAAGGTGCGGAATTCCCGCTCCAGCTTCGCGATCTGTTCGAGACGCGCCTTGTCGGCGGTGCCCTTCATCGAGGCGACGATGGCGTTCTGGAGCGCGGCCTCCGCCGCCAGCGCGGCCTTGCCGTCCTCCTCCTTGCCGGTCGCCACGAAATAGCGGGCCAGCGAGCGGTAGGAGATCAGCTCGCGATCGATGTCGCGCGCCAGGTCGGCTTCCTGCACGCTGTGCCGATAGGCATCGACGACGGCGGAAACCCGCTCGAAGCCGAGATAGGCAAAGCCCATGCTGCCGGCCGAGATCGCCAGCACCACGGTAAACCCGAGCATGATCTTGGAACGAAATCGCAGCGTCGGAAGCCTGATCAACGAGCCGCTACGTCCTGGAATTCCCACCTCAACCCCCCGTTTTCATTCTGAAAAACCGGCATTGGCGAGACGCCCGCCCCCATGCAGTGCGCAAAACTAGGGCAGAATGGATAAAAGCGCGTAAATCGGGATCGCATTCCTCCGAAGGTTGTAGATGGGAAGATCTGGCGCCCATCGCCGTGTCGGGCTCCACGAGCAATGCCGAGCCGAAGGCGCTCCCTTGATGTCATCACAATGACCCGGCCGACCAAAATCCTAGTTGCAAGTTCCTGCGCCGCTGTTTCTAATTAGAACAATTACAAAACATGGGGAGGTACCACGCGTGTCTACAGTCAAACTGACCGTGAACGGCAAGGCCGTGTCAGCCGAGGTGGAGGACCGGACGCTCCTCGTCCATCTCCTGCGCGACCATCTGAACCTGACCGGCACCCATGTCGGCTGCGATACCAGCCAGTGCGGCGCCTGCGTCGTCCATATCGACGGCAAAGCCGTGAAATCCTGCACGGTCATGGTCGGCCAGGCGGCCGGGTCCAGCGTCACCACCATCGAGGGCATTGCCAAGGGCGACGAACTGCACCCGATGCAGGCCGCGTTCCGCGACAATCACGGCCTGCAGTGCGGATACTGCACCCCCGGCATGATCATGTCGGCGATCGATATTGTGCACCGTCACGGTGGGCAGCTCGACGAGGAAACCGTCCGGGCCGAGCTCGAAGGCAATATCTGCCGCTGCACCGGCTACCACAACATCGTCAAGTCGGTGCTCGACGCAGCCGGCCGCATGAAGGTCGCGCAGGCGGCAGAATAGCCGCCGCGGGCCAATATTTCCGAATTAAAGACCGCGTTTCGATCGAAATGGCGGAAAACAATAAATCCGGTCGGGAGGACAGGACATGGGCGTTGAAGGCATTGGCGCAAGCGTGGTGCGCAAGGAAGACCGCCGTTTCATTACCGGCAAGGGCCGTTACGTCGACGATATCAAGCTTACGGGCATGACCCACGCCCATTTCGTCCGCAGCCCGCACGCGCACGCCAAGGTCAAGAGCATCGATTCATCCGAGGCGATGAAGATGCCGGGCGTGGTCGGCGTGCTGACCGGCCAGCAGATCGTCGACGACAAGATCGGCAACTTGATCTGCGGCTGGGCCATCACCTCCAAGGACGGCACCGGGATGAAGATGGGCGCATGGCCGGCGATGGCGCCGGAAACCGTGCGGTTCGTCGGCCAGGCCGTTGCGGTCGTGATCGCCGAGACCAAGAACCAGGCGCGCGACGCCGCCGAGGCCGTGGTCGTCAATTACGAGGAATTGCCGGCGGCCGCCGATATTCGCGCCGCCATTGCGCCGGGTGCGCCGCAACTCCACCCGGAAGCGCCGGGCAACGTGATCTATGACTGGGTGATCGGCGAGGAAGCCGCAACGGACGCGGCGTTCAAGGCGGCGGCCAATGTCGTCTCGCTCGACATCACCAACAACCGCCTGGTGCCGAACGCGATGGAGCCGCGCGCGGCGATCGCGGAATATAACGAACCCGAGGAGCACTTTACGCTCTACACGACGTCGCAGAACCCGCACGTCGCCCGGCTCGTGCTGTCGGCGTTCTACAACATCGCGCAGGAGCACAAGCTGCGGGTGGTGGCCCCCGACGTCGGTGGCGGCTTCGGCTCCAAGATCTTCATCTACCCCGAGGAGATGGTGGCGCTGTGGGCCTCCAAGAAGGTCGGCCGGCCGGTGAAATGGACCGGCGACCGCACGGAAGCCTTCCTCACCGACGCCCATGGCCGCGATCATCTCACCAAGGCCGAGATGGCGTTCGACAAGGACAACAAGGTCACGGGTTTGCGCGTAAAGACCTACGCCAATCTCGGTGCCTACATGTCGCTGTTCTCGTCCTCGGTGCCGACCTATCTCTACGCGACGCTGCTGTCGGGCCAGTACAATATTCCGAACATCTTCGCGGAGGTGATCAGCGTCTACTCCAACACCGTGCCGGTCGACGCCTATCGCGGCGCAGGCCGGCCCGAAGCGAGCTTTGTGGTGGAGCGGCTGATGGAGACGGCGGCGCGGCAGTTGAAGGTCGATCCGGCCGAACTGCGTCGCAAGAACTTCATCACGCAATTCCCGCATCAGACGCCGGTGATCATGGCCTACGACATCGGCGACTTTAATGCCTCGCTCGATGCTGCGATGAAGGCGATCGACTATGCCGGCTTCGCCGCACGCAAGGCAAAGGCCAAGGGCGAAGGCAAGCTGCGCGGCATCGGCGTCTCCTGCTACATCGAGGCCTGCGGCATCGCGCCGTCAAAGGCCGTCGGCAGCTTAGGGGCCGGCGTCGGCCTGTGGGAATCGGCGGAAGTGCGCGTCAACCCGGTCGGCACCATCGAGGTGCTGACCGGGTCGCACAGCCACGGCCAGGGTCACGAGACGACGTTCTGTCAGCTCGTCGCCGATCGCCTCGGCATTCCGATCAGCCAGGTGCAGATCGTCCATGGCGACACTGATAAGGTGCAGTTCGGCATGGGCACCTACGGCTCGCGCTCGGCAGCCGTCGGCCTCACCGCGATCCTGAAGGC
>DAIMKE010000475.1:0-5320 GCA_036721875.1 Bradyrhizobium sp.
GAGCAGAAGCTTCCCAAGCTTACGACGAGGGTTCGATTCCCTTCACCCGCTCCATTTTCCTGTCCGACGCTGTTCGCTGACGGGTAGACAACCCCCCAAAAACCAAGGTATTTAGCGCTTATCAGGCCGCTGATGTTCACCCGCGTTCGCCTTCAAGCGCTTACGGCTGGGGGTATGATTGGGGGGTATACGCAAATCGGCCGGATCGATACCCCCACGGCTGGGGGTATGGGGTGGGGTAGCCCCGGAGAGGCTAGCAACGTCATGGCGCTAACGGACATCGCAATTCGGAATGCCAAGCCCGGCGCGAAGCCGGTCAAATTGGCGGACGGTGGGGGTATGTTCCTGCTGGTCACGCCCGCTGGGGGTAGGCTGTGGAGGCTGAAGTACCGGATCGACGGCCGGGAAAAGCTGCTGGCGATCGGAGCCTATCCAGAAATCGGGCTGGGCGAAGCGCGACGGCGACGTGAGGAAGCGCGCGAGCTTATCGCGCTGGGAAAGGACCCGTCCCGCGAAAAGCAACGCGACAAGGTTCGGGCGCGGATACAGGCGGCGGACACCTTCGAGGCGATTTGCAAGGAGTATTGCGAAAAGCGGCGGCGCGACGGGGTGAAGGGCTGGGCACCCGCCACGGCCGTGCGCAGCGAGTATCTTTTGTCGCTGGTCAACGGCTCCATCGGCAAGCTGCCGATCAGCGAGATTGAACCGGCGGACGTGCTGACCGCCATTCGCCGGATCGAGGGCAAGGGGAAGCTGGAGAGCGCACGGCGCAGCCTGCAATTGGCGGGCGCGGTATTCCGCTATGCAGTGGCGACTGCCCGGCTAGTATCGGACCCGACACGCGACTTGCGCGGGGCACTGACCGCGCCGACCGTTACGCACTATGGCGCGATCACGGACGCGAAGGGCGTCGGCCAATTGCTGCGCGCGATCGACGACTATGACGGCAGCGGCATCACGAAGCTGGCGCTCCAGATTGCGCCGCACGTGTTCGTCCGGCCGGGCGAGTTGCGCCATGCGGAGTGGAGCGAATTCGATCTGGACGGCGCGCTTTGGATCATCCCGGCGGGCAAGATGAAAATGCGCAAGGCGCATCATGTGCCGCTGTCGCGCCAGGCGGTCGACCTGTTCCGGCAGGTGCATGACGTGACCGGGCCAGCCGGTTATGTCTTTCCGTCCGTGCGGACGCGCGTTCGCCCCATGAGCGAAAACACCGTCAACGGTGCGTTGCGGCGGCTGGGCTATGCCAGCGATGAAATGACGGCGCACGGCTTTCGCGCGATGGCGTCGACGCTGTTGAACGAAAGCGGCAAGTGGCACCCTGACGCGATCGAGCGCGCGCTGGCGCACGGCGACACGGACAAGGTGCGGGCGGCCTATCACCGGGGGGCACACTGGAAAGAGCGCGTCAACATGGCGCAGTGGTGGAGCGACTATCTGGATCAGCTTCGTAAGGGTGCCGATGTGGTAAAGTTTCCGGGGCGTAATGCTCGCTAGGTCGCGGCTTGGCGGTGCGCCCAGCTGACGCTAAGCCTTGGCCGAACCGGGGGAATGCGATGCGGCTGGGGTGGGACGAAATCAGGCGGCGCGCCAAGGCATTCAGCGAGGAGTGGAAAGACGCCCATTATGAGAAGGGCGAGACGCAGAGCTTTTATAACGAGTTTTTCGAGATTTTCGGCATCCGGCGGCGGCAAGTCGCGGTGTTCGAAAAGATGGTCAGGGGACTGGACGCCAACCGGCGCGGCTTCATCGATCTTTTCTGGCCGGGAACCCTAATCGTCGAGCAAAAGAGCGCGGGCAAGGACTTGCTGGCCGCGCAGATGCAGGCAAGCGAGTATTTCAATTGGCTGCCGGAACGCGACCAGCCGCGCTACATCCTCACCTGTGATTTCCAGCGCTGGACGCTGATTGACCTGGACGACAACGGCCGCGAACTAACGTTCCGGCTGGCTGACCTGCACAAGCACTTCACCGCTCCATTTCCCTGTTCGGCGCTGTTCGCCCAAGCTGGAAAATCCCCGGAAATCTGGGGTTTTTGATGGCGCACAGGCCGTGCCCGTCCACCGTTGTTCAGCCCCGGTCGCAAGTTGCTTGGGGTATAATTGGGGGGACGCCAGAACAAGCTGGGGGTAAGCTCTGGCGGCTGAAATATCGGCATTCTGGCAAAGTGAAACGGTTGACCTTCGATGCCTATCCGGAGGTGACCCTGGCCGCCTCGGCATTGGCGAGCATCGTCACGCGCCCGTTTCCACCGAAGACGCGATCAAGCGTGTAGCTGAGAAGATACGAACTTGCCTGGCGTCCCCCCCCTCCGCGTTGTCGATCACCAACAAGTCCTGCGAACCGACTGCAAAGGGCAGACGCTGCGCCGCATTGAGCGCCCCGGTCTCCGCGACCGGAGCCGCTGCTGTTCGCCGCTCCCGGGCGTAAAGGGTATAACAGACGCTCAGATAGAGCGCCGGGAACAGCAGCCAGACCGGCCGCGCTTTGCCGGACAGAACCTCGATCGCGATGCCCGCCATGCCGAGGTTGATGAGCACCGCCGACCAGAACGGTGCCGCCAGGATCATCAGGAAGATGCCTTTGAGCGGGAACCACTGCAGTAAGTAGACGCCAACGGTGACCACGAAGAACCAGAGCGACGCCGGGACGCCGACGGGTAGGGGAGGAAATGACGCCATCTCCAATACCCTAACCGAAGAAATCTTGCGAAAATTCCAACCTAAGAAGCGCTGCTTGCGGCAGCGCGTTTCGATATCTTCCGCAGGTTTTGACCGTACCGAGATGATCGAGTGCGACACGCCCAGCGTCCGCTTGTCCGTAGGGGCCGCAACCCGCTGCCGGCGAACTCTGTCGGGTTCGATGCGATGGTCACACCTTGGTCTCCAGCGTCTCGATAGCGCCATCCGCCAGCGTGAAACGATAGGTGAAACGCAGCGGGCTGCCCGGAAAGTCGCCATGTGCGGGTCCTTCGACGACGATATCGCCCTCTTCCTCCCGAACGGCATCGGGCAGGAAGATCGCCTTCACCGGAATGACTTCCTGCTCGAACAGCTCGCGGATCGCCGCCTCGCCCTGGAAGCGCTTGCCGTTGTCGATGAACAAGGCGTCGCGCCGGAAAGGCTTCATCATGCCGTCGAGATCGAGACGAGCATTAGCCTCGACGAAATCAGCGATGGGTCTGGGTAGTTCGATGGACATCATAATCTCCTCGATGGTGACGAGGGTGATTTAGCGATGGACATTGCCGGCGATAATCGAGACAAATTGGCATAGCGTATCACGAAAATCGGGATAATGAGCCGCCATTCATTGATCGAGCTTGAGGCGGTCCTGGCCATTGTTCGCTGTGGCTCGTTCCGTGCGGCGGCGGTCGAGCTCGGCTTATCGACGACCGCAATCAGCAATGCCGTTGGCAAGCTGGAGCGAGAGCTTTCCGTCCGCCTGTTCAACCGCACCACGCGCAGCGTCTCGCTGACCCATGCGGGGCGGATCTTCGTGGCGCAGATCAGGCCGGCGCTCGAAGGCATTCAGAAGGCCATGAACACGGCGCGTTCGCAGCAGGAGACGCCGTCCGGAACGCTGCGCATCAACGCGTTCGCGACGGCAGCGCGCGAGATCATGGCGCCGCTGGTACTGGCCTATCTGCAGCGCTATCCGCGGGTCCATATCGACATCGTGACCGAAGGGCGGCTCGTCGACGTGGTGGCGGCGGGTTTCGATCTGGGCGTGCGGAGCGCCGATCTGGTACCCAGCGATGCGATCGCCATTCCCCTCGGGCCAGCGCGGCGCATGGCTGTGGTCGCCGCGCCCGGATTTTTCGAGGGGCGAGCCGTGCCGCAGGTGCCGCAGGAGCTTCTCGCTTACCCTTGCCTTCGCATCCGCCTGCCCAACCGCGCGCTGTTCCGGTGGTGCTTTGCGAAAGCGGACGAGGATCTGCAGCTCGATGTCGAGGGCCCGCTCACCCTTGACGAAGCATCGCTGGCGCGGATCGCGGTGACCAACGGTGCAGGGATCGGTTACTTCATGGAAGCCGATGTGCGCGAGGATATCGCCGCCGGGCGGCTTGTTCGCATTCTGGACGATTGGACGCCGCCGCTGGCCCCGCTGTGCGTCTATTATCCCAGTCGCCGTAATCCTTCTGCGGCCTTCCGCGCGTTCATCGAAATGGCGCGCGAGGCTGCGGCCGGGCGTCTCGCACAGCCGTGATTGGCGGGTTTTGGGGTTGGTACGCCGGACACGCAAACGGCCAGGATCAGGGCGCAATGTGGTTGGGCTGCCGTTGCGCCGCTGCTAGTCACTCCGCCGCCGCGGATCCGAAGCTCCGATGCTCTTACACCGCATACGACTTGGCTAGAACTGTGGATGGATCGATCGACGGCATGACTTGAATGTCGAAGGTCATCGTCGCGAGTGCGAGCGGCGCGCGGCGGTGTGAGACCAGAATCAAGCCGGTCCGAGTCGCGGCCAGCCACGCCGCCAGCCGCGAGACCAGCACCTGTTCGGTGGCGCGATCGAGGCCCTCGCTCGGCTCGTCGAGGAGCATCCATGGGCGCTCGGCCAGGATCGCGCGGGCGATCGAAAGCCGCTTGCGCTCGCCGCCGGACAACAGGCCACCCGCTTCGGCGAGCGACGTTTCCAGGCCGGCCGGGAAGGCGCGGACGCGATCGGCGAGACAGGCCACCTCCAGCGCCGCCCACATGGCGGGTTCATCGACGCCCGGGCGGGCCAGCCGGAGATTGTCGGCGATCGATCCGGCAACGAGCATCGGCGTCTGTGGCGCGAGCGCAAACTGCGCTGCCAGAGCGTCGAACGGGCAGTCCCCCACCGCGACGCCGCCGACCTGAAGCGCGTGCACTGGCCGACGCAGTCCCGCCAGCGCCTCGATCAGCCGCGTCTTGCCGGCGCCGGAGGGCCCGGTGATCGCGATCCGGTCGCGAGCGGGTGGTCGCCGATCCGGAGCGGCAGGGCCTCGACCCGCTCGCGTCGAGCCTGGAACGGCATACCCTCGAGCGTCGCCAGTTGGCCCAGCCGGCTCAACGCCTGCTCGACGCTGGCCTGGGCGACGGCGGTGCGGGCGAAGGCCGCCATTGCCTCGATTGCGGCGACCGCGGCGAGCAGGGCGAGGGCGGTGATCGGCGCCGGCCCGCGGCTGACTGCGAGCATCGCGGCAGCGGCCACTGCGCCATAGACGGCGAGCAGCGCGGCGACTTTCGCCTCGCCGACGAACAGCGCCGCGCGGGCGCGATCGGCCTCGGCGGCGATCGCCTCGATCACCTCGGTCGTGCGCGCCGCGAGGCCGTAGGCGATGATCTCCGGC
>DAIMKE010000476.1:0-5315 GCA_036721875.1 Bradyrhizobium sp.
TTTTAGACGCCGATCACCCCGCTAACGGGGTCCCTTTTGCACGCCGGTCCACAGAGTTGAAGCCATGTCTGCACACGACCAAATCATCCAAGATGTCTATGCCCGTGAGGTCGTCATGGCGCGCGTTGGGCATCTGATACGCAGGAAACAACAGGAAATCGAGCGCATCACGCGTATCCTGCGCAATTCAGTGCCTTTTGAAGAAGCGGCTGTTCCGGTTGAAGGAAAGATACAAAAGATCGTTCTTATTGGCCCCTACGCTCGGCGTACCCGGTACGAGGATCGAGCCTCGCTCTACTTCTCGGATTACGAGTTCTGGGTCATTGTAAACCACCCGCACTTTGCGAGCGAGATTCACTGGTCCGAGGTCAAGGCCGTCCTCGATTGTGAACTCAGGAATCGTTGCGCCGTATCCCTGACAGTATTTTCGAAGGCCGACATCAAGAGCGCAAAGGCGGCAAGAGACCATTTCGTTCTCGATCGGCTTGAAGCTGGGATCGTTCTTTTCAAGGACTCGCGGGATGCCCCGTTGATGGATACATCAGCACGTACCGCTACAATCAACCCCGGTGCTCGCAAAGCCTGATCGCGCAGGATCGCTCGACGGGAGTCTGCGTCGCTGCCCCTGATGATCGAACCAGTTTTCTTCCGGCGCGTCGGTGTTGGGGCAACGGGTCGCGTTGGCGGCGGTCAGAACGCTCGGTGATCGTGCGTGCAGCGATCGAAACGAGATGCAACATCTCATGATCGAATTCCGCCAAATCCGATATTTCCTTTCAGCGGCCGAACACGGGAGTTTTCGCAAGGCAGCTTTGGCCCTTGGAATCCAAGAGTCAGCGGTTAGTCGCCGAATCCGAGATCTCGAAGACCATCTTGGTGCTTCTCTCTTTCAACGGCACAGCGGCGGCGTCTTCTTGACACTGGCGGGACAGCAGTTCCTGCGCCGCGCGCGTAAGGCGCTTCGGCAAATTGGCCAAGGCGCCAAGGATGTCGCGGCGATCGGCCGTTCCGAAGACGGCTGCATCAAGATGGGCATCTTCTCCTCGCTCGCCTCTGGCTTTCTCTCGGACCTGCTGCGGGCCTTCGACAAGGCTCATGCGCGCGTGCGGATCGAGTTTATCGACGGCGATCCGGCGGACCATGTGGCGGCAATCCGGCAGTTTCGGCTCGACGTGGCATTCATCACAGGAACGTCAGAGTGGTCTGACTGCGAGACCGACCAATTATGGTCGGAACGGGTATTTGTCGTCCTCCCATGCGATCATCCCTATTGCGGTAAGCGGGAACTCAACTGGCATGACTTGGCGGGCGAACGGTTCATTGTGAGCGATTCAGCGCCCGGACCCGAGATTCACGATTACCTTGTTCAACGTCTCGCGGATCTCGGCCATCACCCTGAGATACACGCACAGTGCGTTGGTAGGGACAATCTCCTGTCGCTTGTCGCGGTGGGTCGAGGCTTGACGCTTACCAGTGAGGCAACAACGGTCGCCCAAATCCCCGGTATCACCTACCGGCCTGTCGCGAACGAGCTTCTTCCATTTTGCGCGGTGTGGTCGCCGCGGAACGATAATCCCGCATGTCGGCGATTGCTCAGCCTCGCGCGGTCAATGGCTCGGGTGAATTGTGGGCCGAGGTCAGCCTTCCAGCTTTGAATCTCCTACAGGACGCTTTGCCTTCGCAAAGCCTCGATCTGTCGCCATGAATCGCTCCAGCATAGGAACGATCAAGCGCACCGGATCGCTCGCGGGCTGTCCCGTCTCACGGCCGAGAATTTCCGCATAGGAGGTGAGATCGCGATGGAGGCCAGCAGGCAGTTCCACCGTGATCTTGACGGGCTTGTCGTCGGCGATCGGCCCCAATTTCAACTTCGCCATGTCAGCCTCCGTAGGGTTCGAGAACAAGGTCGCGCGTGACGATGACGCGAACGGGGAAGCCCGGCCGGATGGTGAGCGTTGGTGCGATGTTGAGCTGTCGTTGCACGATCTGCTGACCGGTCTGGTTGACGCTGTTGGACGCACCATTGCGCAGTGCGCGGGCAATGTCGCTTTCCTGTCCTGACGAGCCGGCCTCGGCGCCAATGCTGAGCAGCGTCGAGAGCGCCGCGGCCTTGAACAACTCGCCCCAATGGTAATCGACGCCATCCTCCAGCCCGGCATAGCCCTCGGCGTCCGTACCAGGCTGGCGCTCGAGGACGATCGAGCGGCCGTTAGGAAAGATCATTCGGTTCCAGACGAGCAGCACACGCCGCTGGCCGAAGCCGACGCCGCTATCATATTGCCCGATGACGCGGGTGCCTTGGGGTACGAGCAGAATCTTGCCCGTAGGGCTGTCATAGACGTTTTCCGTCACCTGCGCGGTGATCTGTCCAGGAAGATCGGAGCGGATGCCGGTGATGAGCGCGGCGGAAATCACCGCTCCGGCCTGAAGGACATTGCCCGAGGCGGGCGCTACAACCCGATCGGGCGAGACGGTGCGCTTGTCTGGCGCCTGGTTGAGGAAGGCGAGCTGCCGATCCTGCGCGGACGGTGTGGCTGGCTGCGGTGCGAGACCGAGGCTGGCGAGATCGGTTGCGGGGGCAGCCGTCGCGGATGGCTGTGCGGTCGTCGCGGTATTGGCGGGCCGCGTCTCCGTGGACGCGAACATGCGCGCGGTGCGAGCCGCCTCCAGTTCCTGCGTCCGACGTTGCTCCTCCGGGCTGGGGCCGACTGGCGCGGGAGCAGTACCTCCCGGTGTCGAAACGGATGGCCCGCCGTTCTGTGCATTAAGGATCGGGCGGCCGAGATCTCCGGGGAGCGGTGGGCCGAGTTTGGGCACGCCGGTATAGTCCTTGGGCAGGCCAGCCAATCCGTCAGGTGTCGAGCGGTTGTCGGTGGAATAGAGCTCCTGACCTTGATTGCCGCCGTTCCGATTCTGGAGCGCATAGACCAGTGCGCCACCGACGCCCAGGCTCGCTGCCAGGCCGAGGCCCGTCAGCACCTTGCGCGACAGGCGGGTGACGCGCGGCGGCTCGGGGCGCAGCCGCATCGGCGCGACTGGCTCGCCCGTGAGCGGCCGGTCGTCTTTCTCTTCGACCGCCTCTGGCTGTGGCGCCCCATCGGGCTTCCGCTCAGCCTCGTTCTCCGGATCGCGTTCGTCGCTCACGATGCCGGCCTCCCATCGGTGCGGACGATGCGGACCCGCTTCTGATTTTTGCCCGCACCGAAGCGCAGTTCGGCGGCGGCGAACAGCCGGTCCACGATCATGTAGTTGCCGCGCACCCGATAGTTGACCAGCTCGGAGGTGTCGCCTTCCGGCCCGACCACGAACAGCGGCGGCATCTCGCCCTGGCTGATCCCGCGCGGAAACTCGATGAAGACCTGTCGGCCGTCGTCAAAGGCCCGCAGCGGTCGCCACGGCGCACGATCGCCCGTCACATCGTAGCGGAAGTTCACGCGCGCGAGGTCGACGCCATCGGCAACGGGCTGCGCAGCCTCGGCCTGACTGTTCTGGCGGCGTAGTGCGATGAGCTGATCCTGCGGATATTGCCAGGAAACCGACGCCATATAGGTCGAAGGCGTCGAGCGCAGTTCCATATGATAGGTGCGGCGGTCGGTGTTGATGACGAGATTGGTCAGCAACTCGGCCCGCGTTGGCTTCACAAGGATATGAATCTGCTTGCCTGCGCCGGCGCCACTTTCGGTATCGCCGATGATCCAGCGCACGGTGTTGCCGGCGGCGACGGGGCCGGAGCCGACGAGCTGCTCGCCGGGCTGGAGAGCGATGTCGGTGATCTGCCCCGGTGAGGCATAGACCTGATAGAGCGCGCCATCGACGAAGGGATAGACCTGCATCGAGTTGATGAAGCCATTGCGGACGGGCTGGACACGCGCGGCGGCGTTGGCCTGGTTGACGCGCACCGTTGGATCGGTGGCTTCCGGTTCGGGTTTGCCGTCCCTGCCGACCGGCTTCAACTGGCCGGGAAGCGGCAATGGCTTCGGCAACTCCACCACCTGCACGGGCTTGGGCGGATCGGCGGCTTGCACGGCCGGCGCAGCATTGTCGTAGGAGATTTCCGGCGGCGGCGTATGCGTGGCGCATCCGGCGATCACCGATGTGCCGAGCAGCAGAAGCGGCAGTCCGGCGCTACGGAAAGCCGGAATGGCGTGGATGAGGAAAGCCGGACGCCCTGCACTCCAGGGGGCGGCTTTGCGGAGTGCTGGCGTCATTGTCCGAGCTCCTTCGACCAGTTGATGGCGTTGACGTAGATGCCGAGCGGGTTCCTTCTCAGCGTGTCGGCATCGCGCGGCGGCTGAACGGTGACGGTGAGAATGGCGGACCAGCGTTCGGTGGAGGCGAGAGCACCGTCCTGATAGCGGCGCTCGATCCAGGCGATGCGGAAGCTCGACGGCGAGGCGCGAATGACGGACGAGACCTCCACCGCGACTTGCTGTTTGCCGACCTTGGCGAAGGGATCGTTGGCGCGGGCATAGTCGCTCAGCGCCAGAGCCCCGGCCTGGGTGGTGAAGTCGTAAGCGCGCAGCCAGTTCTGCCGCACGATGATCGCATCGGCCGGGATCGAGCGGACCTGCTCGATGAAGCGCGCGAGGTAGAACGCGATCTGCGGATCGTTCGGCTGATAGTCGGCGGTCGCCGGCGCGACGGCTTGGGCCTGGCCGAGCCGATCGACCTGGACCACCCAGGGCACGATCGAGCCATTGGTGGATTGCCAGACCAGCGCGGCGGAAAGGCCCATGGATAGAGCCAGCGAGCCGAATGCCATGAAGCGCCAGTTGCGAGCTTGCACGCGGGCGGAGCCGATGCGGTCGTCCCAGACCTGCGCGGCGCGTTGGTAGGGTGTCTCGGGCTGTGGAGATTTGCCGTAGTGGGTGGCTGGTCGCTTGAACATGGTCAGTCGCTTCCGGAAAGGTTGACGGAGGAGCCGCCGCCGTGGCTGTCGCCGCTGCGAACGGCGTGAGCGGCCGCCTGGACGCCATGCGTGAGCTGCTGAGAACGCTTCATGCGCTTCGCCCAGGCCGGTGGACCGTCGGTGGCGGATGATGCCGGAGAGGCGGCTCCAGCGGAGGCTTCGCTCGCCGTTGCGCCGGATGCGCTAGTGGCGATCTCCGTCGCGGCCTGGCTGCCGGCCTGGTAGCTCTGCTTCAGGCTATCGGCAGCACGACCAGCGGCGCGCTTCAGCGGCGAGACTGCTGCCTTCGCGCCCGTGCTGGCGACATTGCCGAGACCAGAGGCGACGGCAGACGCGCCGGATTGCCCGGCCGCACCAAGGCTGTAGGCGCTGGTCGCACCGCCTGCGAGTGTCGCCCCGCCACGGG
>DAIMKE010000477.1:0-2523 GCA_036721875.1 Bradyrhizobium sp.
GCGCGTTGCGAGCTTGCAGAAGCCGCAAGCCTTGTAGTCGATGCCGAATTCAAAGTTGTCGCCTGGGCCCGGCTCTACAAAATCGTAGACGAAATCTTCCGGAAATTCTTTCTGATGGCTTTTGGCAGCCTGCTCGCGCAGCAAGGTCTGATTCTCTGACGACATGAATTGACGCCCCGAGGCGAGACGTTCCGTTTCGGGCACGGCGAGCAATTGCGCCTTGTAGGCTTCTCGCTCGATTTCGCCGATCACGGACAGCGGCACGCCGTGTCGCCGGAGCACTCGGCTGATGGCCATGAAGCCCATGAGACGCATGAAGAAATCGCTCATGCGACTTGCCGCGCCTCCGACATAGGGCATTTGGGTGAGCACGATTTCGAATTCGTCCATCACTTCCTGCCTGATCCCATCAATATTGGATAGATGCGCGCGCTCGCAGAACATCGCTTCGGCAAGGTCGAGGCGATGGCGCATGGCGGACTCCATCGCACCGCGATGCGACTCGTAAAAGGGATGGATGATTTCAGCCATTGGACACCTGATTTGCCGATCGAACTCCGGGGGCTGACCGTAACCGGCGGGATCGCTCCGCGGCAAAGCATTGTTGCTGCGGTCCAGCGAAAGAAAATCTATTGCACGGCCGCAGCCTATCGGTGACAAACTGGAACCTGATGACCTACATTCTTCCACCACTCAATGCGCTCCGCGCGTTCGAAGCCGCCGCCCGGCACCTCAGCTTCAAGCTGGCCGCGCATGAGCTGCACGTCACGCCTGCCGCCGTGGGGCAGCAGGTGAAATCGCTGGAGGCGCGGCTGGGCGTGCGCCTGTTCGAACGGCTGCATAAGCAGCTCATCCTGACCGCAGCCGGCCAGGCCTTTCTGCCCGAAGTTTCCGGCGGCTTTCGCCGCATCGCGGATGCGACCGCGCAATTGAAGCCGGCGGGCGCGGCATTGCTGCAATTGGGCGTGCACGGCGGCTTCGATCTGCGCTGTATCGATCTGGAGCGGTTTCGTGCGACACACGTGGAAATCGGGCTGCGGGTACTGCAACCCGCCGGTTTGCATGAGCTGATCGAAGGCAAGGTCGATTTGCTGATAGCCCGCGGTCTCGGCCACCATCCAGGCTACCGTTGCGACCGCTTAACGGAGGGAGCCGGCGTTGGTGATTGGCTGATTGCGCCTGCCGGCACGGCGGATTGCCCGGAGATTGCGAGCTTCCGCGATTGGCTGCGCGATCTGGGGGTCGATAATTCGCTCGCGCTGAATCGCCGTCGTGCGGTTGGTATCGTCAGAAGTTGAGGTGATCGTGAAACAGAAAAAATTCGGCACGGGCGGCCCGGACGTTTCTGTCATCGGGCAGGGCACCTGGTATCTCGATCGCGGCGACCGCAAGGCTGCGGTGGCGGCGCTGCGCTGTGGCATCGACCTCGGCATGACCCACATCGATACCGCGGAGATGTATGGCGACGCCGAGCTCGTGATCGCGGATGCCATCGCAGAACTACCGCGCGAAAAACTCTTCCTGGTGTCAAAGGTATTGCCGAGCAACGCCTCGCGGCGCGGCACCATCGCCGCATGCGAGCGGTCGCTGAAACGGCTCGGGACCGATCATCTCGATTGCTATCTCTTGCACTGGCGCGGATCCTATCCGTTCGAGGAAACGGTGGCGGCGTTCGACGAACTGGTCGCGGCAGGAAAGATCCGTTCCTGGGGCGTCAGCAATTTTGATGCCGACGATCTCGGCGAAATGCTTGCGATCACGGGCAAGGGCAAGATCGCCTGCAATCAGGTGCTCTATCATCTGCAGGAGCGCGCGATCGAGTACTCGGTGATCCCGTGGTGCGAGCAGCATGGCGTGGCCGTCGTCGCCTATTCGCCGTTCGGGCATAATGAGTTTCCGTCGCCGCGCGGCAACGCCGGCGAGGTGCTGCAGGCGATCGCCGATGCGCACAAGGCGAGCGCGCGCCAGGTCGCGCTGGCGTTTTTGACGCGCGCGCCGTCGGTGTTTGCGATCCCGAAAGCATCGCGTGCGGAACACGCGGCCGACAATGCGGGGGCGGGGAATCTGAAGTTGAGCGACAGCGAAATCGCAACGCTCGACAAGGCCTTTCCGCGCGGGCCCAAGCCGCGCAGCCTACCGATGCTGTAGTTTCCTCTTGGAACACGGTACTTAACAAAGTGTTGCCAACGCGCCGTCAGCGCATATCCGCATCCTGTTTTCGGACCTAGTCCGAGCGGGCGTATTGGTGTTTTTTAAAGCCTCGCCCGATTCGATCATTACCGTCTTCGAGATTGCCGTGACACCGCCCCCCGCCGCAGCCGCCAGGCTGGACAGCGCTCCATTACCTTTGCCTGAAAAGAAGTCCGTTGCCCGCAAGGCGCCCGCGCGCGCCGACAGGCCGTTCAAGGGCATCGCGCTGGTACTGGCCTCGACGATCTTTCTCGGCGCGTCCGACGTGACGGCGAAATATCTCTCGGCGACGCTGCCTTCGATCGAGATCGCGTGGATCAGATTCCTGGTGTT
>DAIMKE010000477.1:2533-5309 GCA_036721875.1 Bradyrhizobium sp.
CTGATCATGACGCCGGCGATGATGCCGGGTTCCCCGCTGTTTGCGATGCAGACCGACCGGCTCGGGCTGCATCTGATGCGCGGCCTGGCGATCCTGGGCTCCTCGCTGTTCTTCATCTCCGGCCTGCGGTTCCTGCCGATCGCGGAAGCCTCCGCCACCGGCTTCGTCGCGCCGCTGCTGGTTACCGCGCTCTCGATCGTGTTTCTCGGCGAGAGGGTCGGCCTGCGCCGCTGGATCGCGACCGGCGTCGGCCTGATCGGGGTGCTGATCATCCTGCGTCCCGGCACCGGCGCCTTCCATCCCGCCGCGTTCTTCCCGCTGGTATCGGCGCTGGCCTGGGCCTGCACGCTGATCATGACGCGGATGATGAGCGGCACCGAGCGCGCCATCACCACCATGGCCTATTCGTCGCTCGTGGGCCTTGTCATGCTCTCCGCGCTGGTGCCGTCCGTCTGGGTGACGCCGACCTGGCACGACATCGCCTTCGGCGTCTTCATCGGCGTGGCCTCCACCGCGGGCCAGTGGATCGTGGTGCTGGCGTTCCGCTATGCCGATGCCTCCGTGCTCGCGCCGTTTTCCTACACGCAGTTGCTGTGGGTCAGCGTCCTAGGTTTCCTGATTTTCGGCGAAGTCCCTGACGTCTACACCGTCACCGGCGCCGCCTTCATCGTCGCGTCCGGGCTTTACACCGCGCATCGCGAGCGCGTGCGGCGGTCGCAGCTTCTTGCCGTGCCCGGCGAACCGTCGCCGAACGCCTGACGCAAATTTCCCGCAGCCTGCAGGCTCATCGCGCTGGCCCCGTTGGCTCCCTGTGCTAAGAGGGATCAAAACCACGGGGAGAAGACGCCGATGCGCGCTGCAATTTTCCGGAACGGCGAGATCGTCGTCGACGAGATGCCCGAACCCAGGCCGGGTGCGGGCATGGTGCTGGTCAAGTCGCTGGCCTGCGGCATCTGCGGCTCGGACCTGCACGCGCGCAAGCACGCGCACCGCATGGTCGAACTGGCAAAACACTTTCCCGGCCGCAAGCCGATGGACCTTTCCCGCGACGTCGTGTTCGGCCACGAGTTCTGCTGCGAAATCGTCGACTACGGCGCCGGCACCGAGCGCAAGCTCAAGCCCAGCACCCGCGTCTGCTCGCTGCCGGCGCTGCTGACGCCGCAGGGCATCGAAGGCATCGGCTATTCCAACGACAATATCGGCGGCTATGCCGAGGCGATGCTGCTGAGCGAAGCGCTGCTGCTCGAAGTGCCCAACGGTCTTGCGCCGGAGCATGCCGCGCTCACCGAGCCGCTGGCGGTCGGCGTCCACGCCGTCGCGAAAGCCAATATCAGCGGCGGCGAGGTGCCGCTCGTGATCGGCTGCGGTCCGGTCGGCCTCGCGGTGATCGCTGCGCTGAAGCTCAGGAGCCTGCACCCGATCGTCGCCGCGGACTATTCGCCGGCCCGGCGCGCGCTCGCGGCGAAGCTGGGCGCGGACGTCGTGGTGGATCCCCGGGTCTCGCAGCCCTATGCGACCTGGGCCGAGCACGCGCAGATGTCGGAGGCGGAGAAGGCGGCGCGACCGCCGTTCCGGGCCATGCTGCCGGCGCTGAAGCCGGCGATCATCTTCGAATGCGTTGGCGTGCCCGGCCTGCTGCAGCAGGTGTTCGAAGGCGCGCCGCGGGACGCGCGCATCGTCGTGGTCGGCGTCTGCATGGAGACCGACAGAACCGAGCCCATGCTCGGCATCATGAAGGAGCTCAATGTCCAGTACGTGCTAGGCTACACGCCGGACGAGTTTGCGGCGTCACTGCGGCTGATCGCGGAAGGGCAGGTGGATGCCGCGGCGATGGTGACGGCCGAGATTGGCCTCGACGGCGTCGCCAAGGCCTTCGCCGATCTCGCCAATCCGGAGATGCACACCAAGATCATCGTGCAGCCATGGCGTTGACGGCCGCGTAGGGTGGGCAAAGCGCAGCGTGCCCACCATTCTCACCGCAAACACGGACGCATGGTGGGCACGGCGCCACGCGCCTTTGCCCGACCTGCGAGACCGCCGTCAATATTTCGCCGGCACGTACATCTCCGGCGGCACCGGGCCTCGCTGATAGTCGGGGTTGCGCACGCGCGGCGGCAGCGTCACCGGAGCCCGCGCGACCTCCTGGTACGGGATCTGAGTCAATAGATGCGCGATGCAGTTGAGCCGGGCGCGCTTCTTGTCCACGGCATCGACGATCCACCATGGGCTATCCGGGAGATGCGTGTGCTCGAGCATCGTCTCCTTGGCCTTGGTGTACGCCTCCCAGCGCCTGCGGGACTCGACGTCCATCGGGCTCAGCTTCCACTGCTTCAGGGGATCCTTGATGCGCATGGTGAAGCGGAACTGCTGCTCGTCGTCGGTGATCGAGAACCAGTACTTGACCATGATGATGCCGGAGCGGATCAGCATGCGCTCGAATTCCGGCACTGACTTGAAGAACTCCTGATATTCGTCCTCCAAGCAGAACCCCATCACGCGCTCGACGCCGGCGCGGTTGTACCAGCTGCGGTCGAACAGCACGATCTCGCCGCCGGCCGGCAGGTGCGCGACGTAGCGCTGGAAATACCATTGCGTGCGCTCGCGTTCGTTCGGCGCCGGAAGCGCCGCGACGCGGCAGATGCGGGGATTGAGTCGCTGGGTGATGCGCTTGATCACGCCGCCCTTGCCGGCGGAGTCGCGGCCCTCGAACAGCACCACGACCTTCTTCTTCTCGCTCTGCACCCAGTCCTGGAGCTTGACGAGCTCACCCTGGAGG
>DAIMKE010000478.1:0-5305 GCA_036721875.1 Bradyrhizobium sp.
GGACAAGGTAGCTGTCATTGCGAGGAGCGCAGCGACGAAGCAATCCATCTATTCCGTTATGCCGAAATATGGATTGCTTCGCTTCGCTCGCAACGACGAACTGGACTCACGCCGCCTTGATCAGGTCGGCGTCGAGATGCTTCAGCCGCGGCATCACTTCGTGCTTCAAGAGGCGCAGCGAGTTATGCCAGGCCTCCGGCTTGTGCTTGTAGTCGAAGCCGAACACCAGCAGCGTGCCGAAGCCGCCGACCTCGCGGTAGATTTTTTCGATCTTCTCGGTAACCGTCGCCGGCGACCCCACGATCCAGTTGTTCCGCGCGCAGTATTCGGCTGTCACGTCGGAGTCCGGCACGTCGGGATTGGCCTTGAGGTAGTCCTTGAAGCCGAAATGGCCGAGCAGCGGCAGGAAGTATTCGTTCATCATCCGGCCCATCATGTCGCCGACCGAAAGCCGCCACGCCTCCTCGTCGGTATCGGCGACGAACACCTCGCGCACCATGCGCCAGTCGCTGCGCTTCGGCTTGCGGCCGGTTTTGGCAGCGCCGATCTCGACCGACTCCCAGTGGCTGCCGACATAGGCCGGGTTGAGGTTGAGGCTCATCGGGATGTAGCCGCGCTCACCCGCGAGCTTGAGCGTATCCGAGCCCTTGGAGAGGCCGGCGACGCCGATCGGCGGATGCGGCGCCTGCACCGGCTTGATATGGGGCTTGAGGAAGTCGAACATCACGTCCGGCTTGTTCACCGTCCAGTACTTGCCCTTGTAGGACCACGGCGCGTCCTCGGTCCACATTTTGAGGATGATCTCCAGCGCCTCGCGCGTCATGTCGCGGTTCTGGCCGGACATGCCGTCGACGTTGAACATCGCCCAGTCGCTCGGCAGGCCCGAAGCGGCGACGCCGAAGTTCAGGCGCCCGCCGGAGAGGTGGTCGAGCATCGCGACGCGGTTGGCGAGTTCGGCGGGGTGGTGATAGGGCAAGAGAAAACCGCCGGGGCCGAGGCGGATGTTTTTGGTCTGCAGGAACGCCTGCGCAAGGATCAGGTCGGGCGAGGGATGCGGCTCCCAGGGGGCGGTGTGGTGCTCGCCGATCCAGGCTTCCTGGTAGCCGAGTTCGTCGAGCCAGCGCAGCGTCTGCAAGTCCCAGTCGTGGCCCTCCTTCAGTCCGCATTCCGGCGGATGGGACGGCATCGTGAAATATCCGATTTCCATGGGGCGTCCTCGCTATGTGTTTTGTTGAAAGCGCGTCTGTCGCGCGCCAGCAAAACCATAGCACCCCCGGCGTGTGGCCGAGATATGACAAATCGGACGGGCAGGCGTTCGCGCGGCGGAGTGACGCGCGCGAAGAATGAGACGCGGCGTATGGTGCTACCTCGTCCCGAACGTCGTCGCGCCGAACAGCGCCTTCTGCGTCGAGGGTTGCGAGCGCCAGTATTGCGGCGGGGCCTCGACCTGGCCACCGAGTTCGGCGGCGGCGTGCCAGCCCCAGCGCGGGTCGTAGAGCATGCCGCGCGCCAGCGCGACCATATCGGCCTTGCCGGAAGCCACAATCTCCTCGGCCTGCTTCGGCTCCGTGATCAGGCCGACGGCAATTGTCGTGAGCCCGGTCGCCTCCTTGATCGCCTGCGCGAACGGCACCTGGTAGCCGGGGCCGAGCGGAATCTTTTGCAGGGGCGAGACGCCGCCGGAGGATGCATCGATCCAGTCGACACCGTGCTTTTTCAGCTCGTGGGCGAACTCGATGGTCTGCGCCAGATCCCAGCCATTCTCGACCCAGTCGGTGGAGGACACGCGGATGCCCACCGGCTTGTCCGCCGGGAACGCCGCGCGCACCGCATCGAACACTTCAAGCGGAAAGCGCATGCGGTTCGCCAGCGAGCCGCCATACGCGTCGGTGCGCTGGTTGGCGATCGGCGACAGGAACTGATGCAGCAGATAGCCGTGCGCGGAGTGCACCTCGATGGCGTCGATGCCAAGCCGCGCGGAGCGCCTGGCGCTGGCTACGAACGCCTCGCGCACGCGCTTGAGGCCCACCGCGTCGAACGCCAGCGGCGGCGTCTCGCCCTCCTTGTGCGGGATAGCCGAGGGCCCCTCCGTCCGCCAGCCACCTTCGGCCACCGGAATCAACTGGCCGCCGTCCCAGGGCGTATGGCTCGACGCCTTCCGGCCGGCATGGGCGAGCTGGATCATCACGGCGGTCTTCGAGCGCTTGCGCACCGAGGCCAGGATCGGCTTCAGCGCCGCTTCCGTGGCATCGTTGTAGAGGCCGAGACAGCCCGGCGTTATCCGCCCGCTCGGCTCCACCGCGGTCGCCTCGATGCAGAAGATCCCGGCGCCGGACAGCGCCAGCGAATTGATGTGGGTGAAGTGCCAGTCATTGGCCTCGCCATCGACCGACGAATACTGGCACATCGGCGCCACCATGATGCGGTTGGGAAGCGTCAGGCCGCGCAGCTTGATCGGGGTAAAAAGAGCGCTCATGGGATGGGATCCGGACCGGAGGGGAAGCGACCCTCAATGTGTAGCGAGCGGCTTCCCTCTCCTCAACCCGTGCCGGCCGCAACCCACCCCTCACGGTTTGATGCGCTGCGGCCAGACGCCTCATGGCTTGATGCCGGCAGCCTTTACCAGTTCCAGATTGGCCGCGGTCTCACGCTTGACGAAGTCGTCCATCTCGGACGGCTTCATCGGCATCGGCTCGATGCCAAGCTTCTTCAGGCCCGCCTGCATCGCCGGATCGGCCAGCACCTTCTCGCCGGCCGCATACAATTTCTCGACGATGTCGCGCGGCGTCTTCGCCGGCACGAACACGCCGAACCAGATCGCGCTGTCGGCATCCTTCAGTCCGATATCGAGCGGCGTCGGCACGTCGGGCAGATCGGGGGCGCGTTTCGCCGTCGAGACCACGAGCGCGCGCACCTGGCCATCGCGGATCAGGGGCAGCGCGGTCGCAAGCGGGCAGAAGTAGAGGTCGATCCGCCCGCTGATGATGTCGGTGATGACTTCCGGACCGGAGCGATAGGGAATATGCGTCGCCTCGATGCCGGCGGCGAAACGGAATTTTTCGGTGGTGATATGCACGGCGCTGCCGATGCCGACCGAACCGAACGAGATCGAACCGGGCTTGGCCTTGGCGTCTGCGATGAAGTCCTGGACGGTTTTCCAGGGCCGCGCGTTCGGTACGATCATCACATTGGCGCTGGATCCGAGCATCAGCACCGAGGCGAGATCGCGGGTGGGGTCGAAGGTCGCGCTCGGGAAAATGGCCGGCGAAATCGCCAGCGCCGACGACTGGGCGAGAATGCTGTAGCCGTCGGGATCGGCCTTCGCGACCAGCGCCGAACCGACCGTGCCGCCGCCACCGGCGCGGTTTTCGATCACGATCGGCTGGCCCAGTTCGGCGGAGATACGTTCGAACACCAGCCGCGGCACCACGTCGGCCGCGCTGCCGGCGCCGAACGGAATGGTCGCCTTGATCAGCCGGGTCGGCCAGCCCTGGGCCTGTGCAACGGTAGCCGTGCAAATGCCGGCCAATACGCAAATCACGCGAAGAATTTTGTTCATCGAAAGCTCCGGTTTCATCGCCCGCAGCTTTGCAAGAACCGTTCCGTTATTGGCCGCCGGGCTACTCCACCAGCGTGAACTGCAGCAGCAGATTGCGCTGGATCAGCGAAAAATTGTCGTCCGAGACCAGCGTCAGCACCGTATCGCCCTCCGACGTCACGTGGGCATCTATGCCCTCCAAATTGTCGACCTCGTTGCCGAGGTCGGCGCTGAAAATTGAGGGCCCGTCGACGACGGCCCCCGGCCCGACGGAGGCCAGCGGAATGCGGCGGATCTGGATGCCGATGCCACCGAGCCAGGAAAATTTGCGCTCCAGCAGCAGCAGATCGCCGGACGGCAGCAGCACCGCGTCGCTGACGTCGAAGTTTTCGCTGCGGCGAACGCTGAATGGCCCCGGCGTCTTGCCGCCGATCAGGAAGGCCGTGATGTTGCCCTGCGCGTCGAGGCCGCGCTCGGAGATCGCGATCAGCGTTCCCGCCATGGGCTGGCCTTTCGGCACCATGACGAGCGCCTCGATCCCCTTGTTGTAGGGCAGTTTGCGCGCGCCAGTCGGCAGTTGAAGCGGCTCACCGAGCGCACGCGTAAAGCCCTTGGCGAAGTCGAAGCGCAGTATCTGATTGACGCGCTCGATACCGACATAGACCAGCGAACCGTCGAGCGCGAGCGCCTCGGTGTCGAACCAGCCGCGCGCCGTGATCGGCTTGCCATCGGGCCCGAGCATCGGCGCGGCCTCGACATCGTCGAGCCCGGTCATCTCGCGGCCCTTGTAGACGATGCGGCCGGTGAACCAGCCTCCCTTGTCGCTGATGGCGATGAAGCGCTCGCCCTTTGCATCCAGTCGCAGGCCGGACAATCCGCCGAAGCCGCGAAACCGCGAGGTCAGGATGAGCCCGCTGCGAAACTCCAGCGCGCCGAACCGCACGCGCGAGCGGTCGCGGGTGTCGAACGAGGCGATCGGCCGGGCATTGACGTCGATCGAAACCGCCGAGTTGACCGCGTACTCGTCCGGAGGGGCCTGCTTAGGCCGCGGCTGGACAGCCGTCTGCGCCCGCACGGCGCCGGACGTCGCAGCCAGTGAGAGCCCCGCCGCTGCATATTCGAGAAGGCGGCGACGGCCGATGAGCGAACGCATGCTCTACGAATGCAAGCGGCGCGGTCGGTGACCCCTGGCTGGCGCCGCGCCGTGGGTCTCGCTGAACAATTCGGCGAGTTTCTCGGTGATGGCGCCGCCGAGTTCCTCGGCATCGACGATGGTGACCGCGCGGCGATAGTAGCGCGTGACGTCGTGACCGATGCCGATCGCGATCAGTTCGACCGGCGAACGGGTCTCGATCTCTTCGATGATGTGGCGCAGATGCCGCTCGAGATAATTGCCGGGATTGACCGACAGCGTGGAATCGTCGACCGGCGCGCCGTCCGAAATCATCATCAGGATCTTGCGCTGCTCGGGCCGGCCGAGCAGGCGCTTGTGCGCCCAGTCCAGCGCCTCGCCGTCGATGTTCTCCTTCAGGAGACCCTCGCGCATCATCAGGCCGAGATTTTTCCGCGCACGACGCCACGGAGCATCCGCCGACTTGTAGATGATGTGGCGGAGATCGTTGAGGCGGCCGGGATTGGCCGGCTTGCCGGCGGCAAGCCACGCCTCGCGCGATTGCCCGCCCTTCCAGGCGCGCGTGGTGAAGCCCAGAATTTCGACCTTGACGCCGCAGCGCTCCAGCGTGCGCGCGAGAATATCGGCGCAGGTCG
>DAIMKE010000479.1:0-5292 GCA_036721875.1 Bradyrhizobium sp.
CACGCCAAGACCGCGCTGGACGTGCTGCCGATCATCTGGGACGAAGGCGAGAACGCAAAAGTCTCCAGCGAGTCGATCGCAAAGTGGTTGGCCGAAGGTCTCGACAACGCGCAGCCGGCCCATATCGGCAACCAGAATGGCGACGCCAAGAGCGCGATTGCCGGCGCCGCGAAGAAGGTCGAAGCCGTCTACAACTATCCGTATCAGAACCACGCGCCCATGGAGCCGATGAACGCCACGGCGCTGTATACACCGGACAAATGCGAGGTCTGGTGCGGCACGCAGAACGGCGAAGCGGCGTTTGCCGCAGTGCTGGAAGAGTCGGGATTGCCCGCCGAAAAATGTGAAGTCCACAAACACATCCTCGGCGGCGGCTTCGGCCGGCGCGGCATGACGGATTATGTCCGCCAGGCGGTGGCGATCGCCAAGCAGATGCCGGGCACGCCGGTCAAACTGCTGTGGTCGCGCGAAGAGGACATGGCGCAAGGCAAGTTTCATCCGATCACGCAATGCAAACTGACCGGAGCCTTCGATGCCGACAACAATCTCACAGCACTCCACGTCAGATTGTCCGGCCAGTCGATCCTGTTCTCGGTGCGTCCGGCGGCGTTGGTGAACGGCATGGACACAATCGCGTTCCAGGGCCTCAGTCCCTCCGGCGACGCGGCGATCGGCTACTCGGTGCCGAATCTTCTGGTCGAGCATTCCATGCGCAACCCGCACGTTCCGCCGGGCTTCTGGCGCGGCGTCAACGTCAACCAGAATGCGATCTATCTGGAATGCTTCATGGACGAACTGGCGCATTCGGTGGGCCAGGATCCGGTGGAGTTCCGCCGCAAGCTGATGAGCAAGCATCCGAAGCACCTCGCCGTGCTCAATGCCGTGGCCGAGAAGATCGGCTGGGGCAAGCCGGCGCCGCAAGGCGTCCATCGCGGGATTGCGCAGGTGATGGGCTATGGCAGCTATGTCGCCGGTGCTGCCGAAATCTCGGTCACCGAGGACAGCAAGATCAAGGTGCATCGTATCGTCGCCTCGACCGATCCGGGCTACGTCGTCAACCCGGCGCAGGTCGAGCGGCAGATCGCGGGCTCCTTTGTCTACGGCCTGTCCGCCCTGTTCTATGGCGGCTGCACGGTGAAGGACGGCAAGATCGAGCAGACCAACTTCGACACCTACAACTCGATGCGCATCGCCGAGATGCCGAAGGTGGAATGCGTCATGGTGCCGAGCGGAGGCTTCTGGGGTGGCGTCGGGGAGCCGACCATCGGTGTCGCCGCACCGGCGGTGCTCAACGCTTACTTCGCGGCAACCGGCAAGCGTATCCGTTCGGTACCGCTGAGGGACCAGAACATCACATTCGCCTGACAACAGAAGCGGCGGCCTTCGGGTCGCCGCTTCATCATTTGGAGGCCGGTGATGAAGACACTGACTGTCCTTGTCGGCATTGCGACGATCATGGTGTCGGGCCCGAAGGTCATGGCCGCTTCCCTGCCCCCACCCGGCGCCGCGTCCTGCTCCGGCTGTCATGCCCCTGGGGCAGGCCCGACTTCATCCGTGCCGCGAATATTTGGCCGCGACGCCGGCGAGATCACGACCGCGATGAATGGATTTCGCGACGGCTCTCTTACTGCCACCGTGATGAACCGCATCGCCAAAGGCTTCTCGGACGACGAAGTCCGCGCCATTGCGGCGTGGCTCGCGGCTCAGAAGTAAGGGGGGCGCCATGGCTATCAGTCATCGTATGAGCCGCCGGCAGTTCTGTAGCGCCAGCGCGGCCGCGCTGGCGACCACGGCGCTTCCAATGCCCGCGTTTGCGCAAGCCGCCGCACGTGTCGTCGTGATCGGCGGCGGCTTTGGCGGCGCGAGTTGTGCGCGCGCGCTGAAGCAGATCGATGCGAAGCTTCAGGTCACGCTGGTGGAACCGAACAAGACGTTCGTCGCCTGCCCCTTCAGCAACAACGTCATTGCCGGGCTGCGTTCCATCGAACAGCAGCAGTTCGGTTATGACAAGATCGCCGCCAGCGGCGTGACCGTGGTGCCCCAGGCGGCAACGGCCATCGATGCGACAGCTCGCACCGTTGGCCTCGCCGACGGCGGGTCGCTCGGCTACGACCGGCTGGTGCTGTCCCCCGGCGTCGATCTGCGCTTCGACGCGCTGCAGGGTTACGACGAAGCGGCAGCCGCGAAGATGCCGCACGCCTGGAAGGCCGGCGAGCAAACCCTGTTGCTGCGGAAGCAACTGGAGGCCATGGACGATGGCGGTTTGGTGGTGATCGCTGCACCCGCCAACCCCTTCCGCTGCCCACCGGGACCCTACGAACGCGCCTGCCTCATCGCGCATTATCTGAAGACCAGGAAACCGCGTTCGAAGTTGTTGATCCTCGACGCAAAGGACACCTTCTCCAAGCAGCGCCTGTTCCAGAACGCGTGGAAAGAGCTTTATCCGGAAATGATCGAATGGATATCTCTGTCGCAGGGCGGCAAGGTGAACGCCGTTGACCCCGCGACCAACACGTTGATCACCGATTTCGGCAACCACACCGCCCAGGTGGCCAATGTCATTCCACCGCAGCGCGCCGGCCGCATCGCCACCATTGCGGGCGCAACCGACAACACCGGCTGGTGTGCGATCGATCCGGTCACGTTCGAGTCCAAATCGGTGCCGAACATCCATGTCATTGGCGATGCCTGTCTTGCCGGCGCCATGCCCAAATCTGCTTTTTCGGCGAACTCACAGGCCAAGGTTTGTGCCGCCGCCATTGCCACGCTGCTATCAGGCGGAACGCCCGTCGCACCGAAGCTGATCAATACCTGTTACAGCTTCGCGGCCCCGGGCTACGGTATTTCGGTCGCGGGCGTCTACCAGCCCAGGAACGGCGTGCTGGCCGACGTCGAAGGCGCCGGCGGCGTCAGCCCGGCGGATGCGCCGCGCGAAGTCCGCGCGCGCGAAGCCGACTATGCGCAATCCTGGTTTACTACGGCTACGGCGGAAGTCTTTGGCTAGGGGGGCGCATCGCATATCGGGCCTGGTCCTTGCCAGCGCACTTCTCACGCTGCCCTGCTTCGCGGCCGCCACGGCGGAGTTGCGCAGCTATGCAATCGTCGGCGACGCGATCCCGCAACCGCTCACGGGTGCGCGTGGTGACATTGCGCGCGGACGAGCTCTCGTCGTCGAACGTTCCAGCACTTGCATCCTCTGTCACAGCGGCCCATTTCCCGAACAGAAATTCCAGGGCGACCTGGCCCCCAATCTTTCCGGTTCCGGCAGTCGATGGTCAGAGGGGCAGCTCCGGCTTCGGCTGGTCGATGCGCCCCGCTTCAACGCCGCGACCATTATGCCGTCCTATTACCGAGTGGACGGCCTGCAGCGCGTCGGCACGCCGTGGCGCGGCAAGCCGATGCTGTCGGCGGAACAGATCGAAGATATCGTGGCGTTTCTCGTCACATTGCGTAATTAGGAAGAAACGATGCATCTACCGCCCTATTCAACACGCCGCCGGTTCCTCGGCCTTGCCGGTGGCGTTGCCGTGCTTGGCGCAGTGCCAGTCGTCACGCTTCGGCCCGCCGAAGCCACGCCCGCAACGCTGGCCACAGCCATCCGCGGCGTCACGGGAGACAGCGCCGTGAAGACCGGCAAAGTAAAACTCGACGTGCCGCCGCTGGTCGAGAACGGCAATACCGTGCCCATGACCGTCAGCGTCAACCATCCGATGGCGCCGGAGGATCACGTCACGAGCATCCACATCTTCAACGAAAAGAATCCGCAGCCGAACATCGCCAATTTCCAACTAGGCCCGCATTCCGGCCGCGCGCAGGTCTCGACCCGCATTCGCCTGGCCGACAGCCAGAAGATCGTTGCAATCGCCAGGCTCTCGGATGGCTCTTTCTGGTCGGCCAGCGTCGACGTCGTAGTGACGCTTGCGGCCTGCACCGAGGAGGCTATCTGATGGCGTCGGCCCTGATCAATGTTCCGGCCAAGGCCAAACGCGGCGACATCATCGAGATCAAGACGCTGATGTCGCACATCATGGAAACCGGCTATCGCCATCTGGCGTCGGGCGAAATCGTGCCGCGCGACATCGTCACCAGCTTCACGTGCCGCTTTAACGGCAAGGAGATCTTCCGTGCCGATTTGTTTCCGGCGATCGCCGCGAACCCGTTTATCACTTTCTTCACGACCGTGAACGAGAGTGGACAGTTCGAATTCGAATGGATCGGCGACCGCGGCTTTTCCGAAACCGCATCCGCTTCGATCACGGTCGAATGAAATTCGTCGGTATTATCGCTGCAGCGCTGCTCGTTGCCGACGCCGTCTGCGCGGCCGAAATCCCGCAGGGCGAGCGCCGCTCGGGCTACAGCTTCATGAAGCCGGAAACCCGTGCGATGCAGGACGACGACACCGCCAACCCCGGCATGCTGTGGGTTCTCGATGGCGAAGCGCTGTGGAAGCGCAAGGCCGGCACTGCGAACAAGGCTTGCGCCGATTGCCACGACAACGCGCGCATCAGCATGAAGGGTGTCGCGGTGCGCTACCCCGCCTTCGACGCGGCGCTTGGCCGCCCCGTCGACTTGGAGCAGCGCATCAATCTCTGCCGCAGCAACCGGCAACAGGCGACGCCGCTGCCTTTCGAAAGCCGCGACCTCCTCGCGATCACGGCCTTCGTCGCGCGGCAGTCGGAGGGCGTGGCGATCGAAACCGGGGGCGATCCGCTACTCGCACCATTCATCGCCAAAGGACGCGACCGCTTCATGCAGCGCCAGGGTCAGCTCAATCTTGGCTGCACCAATTGTCACGACGAGAACTGGGACAAGCGGCTCGCCGGTCACGCAGGGACACCCAACCGGGTATCCGCTCTACCGGCTGGAATGGCAGTCGCTGGGATCGCTGCAGCGGCGCCTGCGCGCCTGCATCACCGGCATCCGGGCGCAGCCCTATGATTACGGCTCACCGGAGCTGGTTGAACTCGAACTCTATTTGATGTCGCGGGCGCGCGGCATGCCGATGGAAGCACCGGCGGTGAGGCCTTAGCGGCCGCGCAAACTGCGTAGGATGGCTAGAGCAAAGCGAAACCCATCACGTTTCCGCGCTGGGATTGATGGGTTTCGCTGCGCTCTACCCATCCTACATTTTCGCGATTTAGAGCGATCAACGCTCCGCGAACGCCTTCTCGACCACGAACTGCGCGGGCTCGCCGTGATTGCCTTCGACAAATCCCTTGCCATTGAGCAAGGTGCGCGTGTCCGCCACCAGCGCCGGGCTGCCGCAGATCATGACGCGGTCATGTGCGGGAT
>DAIMKE010000480.1:0-5291 GCA_036721875.1 Bradyrhizobium sp.
CATCCATCGCCACGGCAGGCGGCGCGCTCGCCAGCAGCGCGAGCGCGAAAAATCCGGAACCAATGCGAATCAAGGGCTGGACCATCGTCCCCTTTTAGCAAGCGCGCCTGCGAAGTCAGCCCCGAATGGCCGCGACTTTCGGCTCTATTCCTGCCGGTCAAGGCGCATCGCCCCGCGCGCCGTGAGGGCTTATTTCCAGGCGAACACCGGTTGTTCGAGTTCCGCGACGCGGGTCTGGCGGCCCGCCAGCACTTCGCTGAACTGATAGATCAGCGCCGCGGTCGGCGCGTGGATGTGCTGGCCGGCATGGCGGAAGCGGATCACCCGCCGCGTGCTCTCGGGAATCTTCGTGAAGCTGAAGGCGTCCTCGCGCTCGATGTCGTCGAGCGCGATGCGATGCACGGACGCGACCTCGGCCGGGTTCGGCAAAATTTCGGCGCGGGTGCCGACCCAGACCACCACGGGCGTGATGAGATAGCCCGAGCGGGTCGGGTAATCGTCGAGCAGGCCCAGCACGTCGCCCTCGGCGAGCCCGACGCCGAGTTCTTCGTGGAGTTCGCGCAGCGCAGCCTGCGCCTGCGTCTCGCCTTGGTCGCAGCGCCCGCCCGGCAGCGCCCATTGCGCGGCGTGCGAACGCAGGCTCGCGGCGCGCCGGGTCAGCAGAAACGAGGTGCCGGGGCCGGACTCTGCCCCGGTGAGCGCAATGGCGACGGCGGCGCGCTTCAACACAGGCTCCACCTCGCCGGCGGGCGCCCGCGTGAAAGCCGCGCAGAGCTCTGCGATATTCCGCCGGGTGGCATCGTCAAATGACCGGACCATCCCGCTTGACTACAACACAAGCGCGTCAGATGAAATGACCGGACAGCATGACAGCCCGCAGGAAACGGAAAGCACGACATGACAGCCAGGGCCGCGGACAAACTCAAATCCGACGGCTGGAAGATCGTCGAAACCAGCGGATTCCTGCATTTGATCGGCCCGCTGTGGCAGCGCGTCGTCCATGGCGAGCATGAATACGCGCTGATCACCGAGGACAAGCATCACAACCGCCGCGGCCTGGTGCAGGGCGGCGTCCTGATGACCTTCGCCGACCGTACCTGCGGCATGACTGCCCGCTATGTCTCCGGCAAGCCGACGCTGGCGACGGTGCAGCTCGATACGCACTTTGTCGAAGCCGGCAAGATCGGCGAAGTGCTGGTGTCGAAGCCGCACGTGGTGCGCTCCACCCGCAGTCTCATTTTCATCACGACCGAGGTGACCGTCGACAAACGCTGTATCGCGATGGCGAGCGGTGTGTTCAAGATATTGAAGAGCGAGGGTTGAGACGTATGCCGTCATGACTGCCCGGAATCGAGGAGCCACCCGATGCAATACCGCCACCTTGGCCGCAGCGGCTTGAAGATTTCGCCGATCTGTCTGGGCACCATGATGTTCGGCGGGCCGACCGACGAGGCGACGTCGTCGCGCATCGTGGCGAAAGCGCGCGAGGCCGGCATCAACTTCATCGATACCGCGGACGCCTATAATGGTGGCAACTCGGAAGCCGTGGTCGGCCGTGCGATCTCGAACAACAGGAACAACTGGATCCTCGCGACCAAGCTCGCAAACCAGATCGGCGACGATCCCAATCGCGGCGGGCTGTCGCGGCGCTGGGTACTGCAGGCGGCGGAAGAAAGCCTGAAGCGGCTCGGGACCGAATACATCGATATCTATTATCTGCACAAAGAGGACCACGCGACGCCGCTCGCCGAGACCGTGCGGGCGATGGGCGATCTGATGCGCCAGGGCAAGATCCGCTATTTCGGTGTCTCGAACTACCGCGCCTGGCGCGTCGCCGAAATCTGCAACATCTGCGACGACAACGGCATCGACCGCCCGATCGTCAGCCAGCCCTATTACAACGCGATGAACCGGATGCCGGAGGTCGAACATTTTCCGGCCTGCGGCTATTACGGCCTCGGCATCGTGCCCTACAGCCCGCTGGCGCGCGGCGTGCTGACCGGCAAGTACAGGCCGGATGCCGCGCCCGACAAGGACACGCGCGCCGGCCGCGCCGACAAGCGCATGATGCAGACCGAATGGCGGCCGGAATCGCTGCAGCTCGCGCAGGAAATCAAGCAGCACGCGGAGGCGCGCGGCATCACCGCCGGGCAGTTCGCGGTGTCGTGGGTGCTGAACTCGTCGTTCGTTTCGGGCCTGATCGCGGGTCCGCGCACCGAGGCGCAATGGGACGACTACATCAAGGCGCTGGACTATCGCTTCACGGCGGAAGACGAGGCTCTGATCGACCGGCTGGTGGCGAGCGGCCATCCGTCGACGCCGGGATTCAACGATCCCGGCTATCCGATCGAGGGACGCCGGGCGCGGACCGACAGCAGCAAGTAACGACTGCATCGACACCTGCTATTTCCGGTCGGGAATGGGATGCAGCCTTGCAAGCTGGTCGAGCGGGAGATGCGCTTCCTGATCGGTCAGCGCGAAACGAACGATGACATCCTGACGGCCGACCTGCCCCCAAAGCCCGTCCGACGACCATTTCTGCGGCATCGGTCCGCGGAGACCTTCGACCCAGACAAAGTACCATTCGGTCATGGAGCAACTTCCCGGTTCGGAAGCGATGCCTTTGCAATCCGACAGGCGACGCCAGCGGCGATCCAATAGTTATGCCTGATCCGACGTCGCGCAAGGCTTCCGCCGCCGGCCGGCGGCTATGGCCGGCGCAGACGTGCGAGAAGCAACGTCTAGCGCTTGCCGAGTTGGGCGATCGACATCAGCGCGTCCTGACCGATACTCCCTTCCGATCCCTGCAGGATGGCGAGCGCGGGTGACACCTTCGAACTGCCGTTCTTCAGGTCGTACATCACGGAAAATCGATTCAGCAGCTTTTCGAGCTTCGTCGCATCCGTGAGGTCCTTCAGGTTGAGATACTTCTCCACGACCTTGGCCTGCTGGTCGACCCCCATGCTGCCGACCGAGTCGGGCAGGCCGTAGGTGGTGCGAAATACTTCGGCGAGCGCCTTGTCGGCCAGTATATCGTAGGCGGAGGTGACGTCGCCGGCCTTGCGCTGGAAATACAGCGCCAGCCGCACCCCCGGATTGGCATCGCCCTGCTGCGTTTCGAGGTTCTGCTGAAGATAGTTGTTTTGCGTTTCCAGCAGTTGATCCCGCTTCTGCGGGCCGATCTTTTCCAGGCGGGCGACGTTGCCCTGCCTGTCGAAATTGAACGACGCCGCAATCTCTGCAAAGCGAGGATCTTTCTCGGTATTGGCGAAGCTCCTGGCGTCGGTCAGGTCCGAATTGAAGATCTTGCGCAGATAGTCGGTGGTTACCTTGGCCGGATCGAGGCCCTTTGAGACGAGCAGGATATCGATCATCTTCCTGTCCTTGAGCAGCTCGGCCACGCTGCCGACGTCGGCGATGGCGTTCTGGTAGTACACCGCATCCTTTTCGGCCTGGGCCCGAAGTGCAGGCTGTTCGGTCGCGCCTGCAAATTTCGTTTTCGCAACGATGTAGTCGCGCGCAATCTGGACAACCTCCACCGAGTCCTGCGCCACCAGCGGCGAGGTCACGTTGCCCTTGCCGTCAAAATTCAGCGCGCGTGCGAGCTGGACGTAGCGGTCGTCCTTCAGCGTATAGACGTAGCTCTTCGGATCTGTCGGGTCGCTCTTGAGCACGGCCTTGATGGTGGCCGCGGAGACTTTCTGCGGATCGAGACCGACGGCCTTCAGCGCAAAATTATAGACGTTCGGCGTGGACACGAACTGCTCGACCGATTCCATCTTGTAGATGAGCGATCTGAACTGGTTGATCGCCAGCGCCTCGTTCTCCTCATCCGCGGCGAGATAGACCGCGCCCTTGCTGAGGACGAAGCCCTCATTGGTGACGTCACGGTTGGCATCGATCTGGGCGGGCATGCCTGACGGCAGCGACCCATCGGGTGAAAACTCGAAGCCGGCGGCGAGGTCGACATAGCGGGAAATCATGGAGATGGCGTCGTTGTAGCTCACGATATCGGCGTTGCTTTTCGAAAGGCGCGCCCGCTCCATCGTGATCTTCGCCCTGAGATCATCCATGTCGGCGCCGGGCTGCGCCAGTTGCGTCATGTAGTTCGAGATCTTCGAACTGGCGTCGACGGAATCCGCCTGCGCCTGGTCGATCCGGTGACCGAGATCGTCCACCCTGGAGACCCAGGCCGTGTTGACGTAGCTGTCAGGATCGGTCGGATCGCTGCAGAGGACGCCCTTGATCGTCTCACGCGACCACTGGCTGTCATCGATGCCGAACGCCGCAAACACATAGGTGCGCAGCCGGTCGTCGTTGAGGAGCTGGTCGACGTTGGTCACGCTGCCGATCATGAGGTTGTAGTAACGGGTGTCCTCGTCGATGGCGTCGACCTGGCGCGCCACCGTCGCCTTGTACAGGCCGATCATTTCATCGGTCTGGTTTTCCGATTGGGCCAAGGCCGTCTCCGAACCGCCGAACGTGAAGGCTGCTGCGAACTCCCGGTAACGCTTGTCGACCAGCTTGTTGGCGTAGCTGTTCGGATCGGAGAGGTCGCTTTCCAGCACCTTTTTCATGAACGCTTTGGCGTAAGTCATATCCTCCAGCCCGTGGGCCTTCATCGCATATTGGTACAGACGATCGTTCTTCAGGAGGTCGTCGACCGACTTCACCTTGCCGATGTTATCCCGGTAGTAGGCGGCATTCCGGGCGACGTCGGCTTGCTGCCCGACGCGGGTCATCGACTGCCTGAGATTGCGCACGACGGAATTGTAGGCGAGATAGGTCGACACCATGGGAGGCCCTCGGGAATATCCCGGTAATTTAGGGTGTCTCGGTTGCCCGAAGCTGGCCGGATGCACGTTTCAGGCGAATTGCGCGGGTGCGTTCCCCGGATGCTGCGCGGCGCGCCGCGTCCGCGGTGTGGTGCGCTGCTGATCCGGGGTCCAGCCATGGGTCCCGGCTCTGCGGAGCAGCGTGTAGAACGCTGCACCGCGTCCGGGACACTGGATCGAGGTCGCGGTCCAGCGTTGAACCACTTCCGGGCCTGCGGCGACATAATCCGCATCGTCGCACTTGGAATGCCTGTCATGAATTCGCCAGAGCCAGCCGCCAGGCGGGCATCGAGCAGCCCCGCCCGCCGCATCGCCGCGGCTGTGATGCTGAGCGTACTGGTGTTTGCCGTGCTGTGGATCATGGTGTTCAGCATGGTCACCTCGCTCCTGATCGGCGCCGGGTGCTGCGTCGTGATCGTTGCGGCAAGCACCGTGTCTGATGCGGTCGACATGCTG
>DAIMKE010000481.1:0-5289 GCA_036721875.1 Bradyrhizobium sp.
TCGGCATCGAGGTCGTTGATAACGACCTGGGCGCCCTCGCTCGCGAGCTTCAGTACAATCGCACGGCCGATGCCGCGGCCCGAGCCCGAAACGAGCGCGACCTTCCCTTTCAGTTTCGACATGATCTCTCCCCTAGAGCGCGATGATGGCTTCGCCGGCGAGTTTGATCTCGCCGGTCTGGTCTTTTGTGGTGAGGGCGAGCCTGGCGCGCCGCTCGCCCTTGTCTTCAAGCAGTTCGGTAACTGTTCCTTCGCAGGTCAGCTTCGCGCCGAGCTGCGTGATTGCAACAAAGCGGGTCGAGAACGAACGGATACGTGACGGCGCGACCGCGTCCGTCAGCGCCTGCCCGAGATAGGCCATCACCAGCATGCCGTGCGAGAAGACATCGGGAAACCCGGCCTGCTTCGCAAAATCGATGTCGACGTGGATCGGGTTGTGATCGCCGGACGCACCACAATACAGCGCAAGCCGGTGGCGGGTGATCGGCAGAAACTCCTTGTGGACCAGACGGTCGCCAATCGACGGAGACTCTGCGCTCATGACGGCCTCGCGTTGCGCACCACGACCGTGCGCGAAAGGTTGGCGACGTGGACCCCGTGCTGGTTGGTCACTTCGGTCTCGACCACCACCAGGGTCATCGCCCCGCCCTTCTTCTCGGTCACGCCGGTCACACGCGGCCTGAATGTCACGGTGTCGCCGACCGCAACGGGCGCGCGATAGTCAAAACGCTGCTCGCCATGCAGCACGCGAGCGAGATCGATGTCGAGCGCCCTCAGGAATTCAAAGGGCTCGGTGGCATCCATCATCTCCAGGCAGAACAGGTAGGTCGGCGGCACTGCCGCAGCCCCATATCCGGCTGCCTGCGCGGCTTTCTCGTCGCGATAGAGCGGATTGGTCTCGCCGATCGTGTCGAGGAAGAAGCGCAGGCGCCCCGGCTCGACGCACGCGGTGACCGGCGTGAACGCACGCCCGACGGCAGATTCATCGACCATCGCGGCCTCAGGCGCGTTCGTAGAGCGTGACGACGCAGGCGCCGCCGAGGCCGAGATTATGCTGCAGGCCGATCCGCGCGCCTTCGACCTGGGTTGCCTGCGCCGTGCCGCGCAACTGCCGCGTCAATTCGTAGCATTGTGCCAGCCCGGTGGCGCCGAGCGGATGGCCCTTGGACAGCAGGCCGCCGGAGGGGTTGGTCACGATCCGGCCGCCATAGGTGTTGTCGCCGTCATCGATGAAGCGCGCCGCCTCACCTTCTCTGCACAGGCCGAGGCCTTCATAGGTGATCAGCTCGTTGTGGGCGAAACAATCGTGCAGTTCGACGACGTCGAGATCGTCAGGACCGATACCGGCGGCCTCATAGACCTTCTTCGCGGCATCGCGCGCCATGTCGTAGCCGACCACCTGCATCATGTCCCCGGCGCCGAAGGTCGACGCCGTATCCGTCGTCATTGCCTGCGCCGCGATGCGGACGCTCTTGTTGAGACCGTGCTGGTGGGCGAATTTTTCCGAGACCAGGATCGCCGCCGCCCCGCCGCACGTCGGGGGGCACGCCATCAGCCGGGTCATCACGCCGGGCCAGATCACCTGGTCGTTCATCACGTCGTCGGCGGTAACCTCCTTGCGGAACAGCGCCAGCGGGTTGTTCTTCGCGTGACGGCTGGCCTTCGCGCGCACCTTTGCAAATGCGCTCAACGGCGTACCGTGCTTCTTCATGTGGCTGAGGCCTGCGCCGCCGAAATAGCGCAGCGCCAGCGGCACGCCGGGCGCGTCGATGAGCTTGTCGGCCGCAGCGTCGAAATCGTCGAACGCGCTGGGCCGGTCGGTGAAGACGGCCCCGAGCGCGCCGGGCTTCATCTGTTCGAAACCGAGCGCCATCACGCAATCGGCCGCACCCGATTCGATCGCCTGCCGCGCCAGAAACAGCGCGGTCGACCCGGTCGAGCAGTTATTGTTGACGTTGACGATCGGGATCCCGGTCATGCCGACGCCATAGAGCGCGCGCTGGCCGCAGGTGGAGTCGCCGTAGACATAACCGACATAGGCCTGCTGCACCTTGCCGTAGTCGAGACCGGCATCGGCGAGCGCGAGTTTTGCGGCCTCCGCACCCATCACATGATACGGCGCATTGGCCCCGGGCTTGACGAACGGGATCATGCCAACCCCGGCAACATAGGTGCGTGACGTCATCGTTTCCTCCCGAAAATTACCTTCTGGACTATTTCTTACCCATGGGTAATATACGGGTCGTTAGCCTCAAGTCAACGCGACAAGCCTTGCGAACATGGACGCCCGTTCTCCCACTTCCAGCCGTCAGTCACCCTGGCTGCCGTTCGAAAGCCGGCGCCGCGCCCGCGACGAGAAGCGCGAGGCGGTGCTGCGCATGGCTGTGCAGCTCTTCCTCGAGCAGGGTTATCACCGCACCACGCTCAACGACGTCGCCGAGCGGCTCAACATCACCAAGCCGGCGCTCTACAATTACTTCCGCGGCAAGGACGAGATCCTGTTCGAATGCTGGGCAATCGGCAATGAGCGCGTCGACGACTGCATCACCGGGATCGCATCCGGCGGCGGCACCGGCCTCGCCAAGCTGCGCAAGCTGATCGTGAGCTATGCCGAGGTGATGACCACCGACTACGGCAAGAGCCTGGTCCGCTTCGACGTCCGCGACCTGACCGAGCATAACCGCAGGACCGTCAACACCGCCAAGAGGAAGATCGATCGCGCCTTCCGCGACTATATCGCCGAGGGCATCGCCGACGGCACGATCAAGCCTTGCGATCCGAAGCTGTCGGCGTTCGCGATCGCGGGCTCGCTGAACTGGATCGGTCACTGGTTCCATCCGGGCGGGCCAATGACGGCGGAAGCTATCGCCGAGGAGTTCGCGATCCGCCTCACCGCAGGTATCGCCACGGCACCAACGCGCAAAAAGGCGGACAAGCCGCCCGGCAAAATCAAAACATCCAGGGAGGATCGAGGTGAACATCACGCACGGACTGCGCCGCGCGCTGCAGGTCAATCCAAACGGGCTCGCGATCGTCTGCGGTGAACGCCGGCGCAACTGGCGCGAGGTCGGCGATCGCGTCGCACGCCTTGCTTCCGCGATCCGAGGGCTCGGCGCCAAGGACGGTGACCGCGTTGCGGTGCTGTCTATGAACTCGGACCGCTATCTCGAGCTCTATCTCGCCGCCGGCTGGGCCGGCGCCGTCATCGTGCCGCTCAATATCCGCTGGAGCCCGCTGGAAAACGAGGACGCGATGCGCGATTGCCGCGCGGAGATCCTCTTCGTCGACAAGGCATTCGCAGCGGTCGGCACGACCCTGGCCAAGGCCAACCCTGGCCTCAAGCTGGTCTATGCCGATGACGGCGAGACGCCCCCCGGCATGGAGAACTACGAAGCGTTGATCACGCAGAGCCAGCCCGTCGCGGACGCCATGCGCAAGCGTGACGATCTCGCCGGTATCTTCTACACCGGCGGCACCACCGGCCGTTCCAAGGGCGTGATGCTGAGCCATGGCAACTTGATGGCCAACGCGTTTAACGCGCTCAGTGAAGGGCTGTGGCCGAGCACTACGATCTATCTGCATGCGGCACCGATGTTTCACCTCGCCAACGGCGCTGCGATGTATTCGGTGCTGCTGTCGGGCGGCTCCAACGTCGTGATCCAGGGTTTTACGCCCGACGGCGTTGCGGCCGCGATCCAGAAAGAACGCGTAACTGATGTGCTGCTGGTACCGACCATGATCCAGATGTTCGTCGATCATCCGACGCTCGGCAATTACGACCTGTCGTCCTTGAAGCGGATCGCCTACGGCGCCTCGGTGATCAGCGACGCGGTGCTGATGCGCGCGATGAAGGCCCTGCCGCATGTCGAGTTCACCCAGGCTTACGGCATGACCGAACTGTCGCCGATTGCAACGCTGCTGCATTGGAAGGAGCACATCGGCGACGGCCGCGCCAAGGGCCGGCATCGCGGTGCCGGCCGCGCCGCTTTCGGCTGTGAGGTCAAGATCGTCGATGCCGACGACAAGCTCGTCCCATCAGGCACCGTCGGCGAGATCGCCGTGCGCGGCGACGTGGTCATGATGGGCTATTGGGAGCGTCCGGAAGAGACTGCGCGCGCCGTGATCGACGGCTGGATGCACACCGGCGACGGCGGCTATATGGACGAAGACGGCTTCGTCTATGTGGTCGATCGGGTGAAGGACATGATCATCTCCGGCGGCGAGAACGTCTATTCGGCCGAGGTCGAGAATGCGCTGGCCCAGCATCCGGCCGTCGCGCAATGCGCCGTGATCGGCATTCCCAACGAGCGCTGGGGCGAGCAGGTTCACGCTGTCGTCGTCCTGAAAGGCGGCGCCAGCGCGACGCCGGAGGAATTGATGGAGTTCTGCAAGACGCTGATCGCCGGCTACAAATGTCCGCGCAGCGTGGACATCACCTCGACGCCACTTCCACTCTCCGGTGCCGGCAAGATCCTCAAGCGCGAACTGCGCCTGCCGTTCTGGGAAAACCAGACGCGGCGCGTCAGTTAGCTTTTGGGGGCGTGCGGACTCGCTGATCGCAAGATGCCTTGACACCACAGCGCTTGCGATATCGTGCAGGAACTGATCGACGACCATGTCGTTTTCGGCACCGGTGCCTTTGCTCGCGAGCACGAGCAAGCAATAGGGTAGCGGCGACGACGAAGCATCAAGAATTCACCCTAAGCTCTTCAAAAAATGCGACAATTTCGGCCACCGGGGTTATGCACGGAGTTCTATAAGTATCCAGGAACCCCAGCCAGACGCAAAAATAGCGCTGCAATTCCAGATGTGGATCGATAGGTTCAAGATTCTGCAATCGCCGGGAGACACCCGGATTGAAGTCGCGGCTCAACGCCGGCTTGATCTCGCGCCCGAAAGGAATTCTGAGCTTGAGCGTCGCGTTCACCAAGGAAGACAGCGCCGAAACGGCGGCGGAGACGCTGCTGCCAGATCGGCCGATTTCGCCGCATCCGAACCTCGTTACGGAAGCCGGCTTGAAGGCGCTGGAATCGCAGTTGCTACAGGCGCGCGAGGCGTACGAGGCGGCGCAGAAGATCGAAGACGTGAATGAACGGCGCCGGCAGTCAGCGACGCCCTTGCGCGATGCGCGCTACTTCTCGGCGAGAGTTCGAACCGCTCAGGTCATCGCCAATCCCGCCTCAGGCGATACCGTTGCCTTCGGCTGCACCGTCACCTTCCGGCGCGACGACGGGCGCGAGCAGACATACCGTATCGTGGGAGAGGACGAAGCCGATCCCAAGGCCGGCTC
>DAIMKE010000482.1:0-5287 GCA_036721875.1 Bradyrhizobium sp.
GGTCTGTACTTGTTCGCGCTGCCGCATCTCGGCAAATCGCGCGGCGGGTAACGACGCCATGAAGAAGGCGGCAACGATCACCGAGAGCGGCGCGAAGGAAGCAAAGGCAGATTCTCCCTCCCGGATGATCGATGCGAGGATCAAGGAGCTCGGCGACTGGCGCGGCGAGATGCTCGCGCGGGTCCGGAGCATCATCAGGCAGGCCGATCCTGATGTGGTCGAGGAGTGGAAGTGGCGAGGGGTCCCGGTGTGGGAGCACGACGGCATCATCTGCACCGGCGAGACCTACAAGGCGATCGTGAAGATGACCTTCGCCAGGGGCGCATCGCTGGATGATCCTTCTGGCTTCTTCAACTCCAGCCTCGAAGGCAATACCAGGCGCGCATTCGATATCCACGAGGGCGACAGGATCGATGAAAAGGCACTGAAGGCGCTCATTCGCGCCGCTGTCGCATTGAATACTTCGAAGCGAGCCGCAGCACGGCCCGTTCGCGCGCCGAAGCGCGAGAAGAGCGCCTGAAGCCAAATCGCATCAGGTCTGCATCCTCGCGCGATGCCTTCCGCGCCGATGAAGGATGGCGCGGACCAGCGCGGTGAGGAAAGCGACGACCATTTGATCGAGTATCTGTCCGGCGTCGCCTTGTTCGCGATTGATATGTTTTGGCTGCAAGTTCATGGCTAAGAAACCTTTGCCACCGACGGGGTGTGCCGCCGGTGGCTCCTGAAGTAATGAAACGATTTAACGAAACGGCGTTGGTTTATCGCCGCGCTTCGATCACGATATTGAACGGCGTCTCGGCCGCGATCCGGACACGGCCAAATCCGGCTTCACGCAGGACCGCCTCTAGCCGGGCCGGTCCGGCCTGGCCGCCGAGGGCAAGCCCGACCTCTTCCGCCAGCGAAACCGGCGTGCAGATCATGGTGGAGCCGGCATAGTAGAGCCGCCCCACCGGATTCATATTGTCCTCCAGCGTGTCGCCCGCGCGCGGCTCCACCGCCATGAACGTCCCGTCCGGCGCCATCGCCTCCAGGATCCTGCGTGCCGCGCCGACGGGGTCGCCGAGGTCGTGCAGCGCATCGAAGCAGCAGATGAGATCGAAGCCGTTGCCGGCAAAATTCTTGGCGGTGGCGACAGCAAATTCGACCCTGGCTGCGACGCCTTCGCGCTCCGTCGCGTCACGGGCGCAGGCGATGGAATCGACGTGGTTGTCGATCCCGACGAACCTGGATCGTGCGAAGGCCTTCGCCATGAGAATGGTCGAGGTGCCGTGACCGCAGCCGATATCGGCGACCTTGGCCCCGCGCGTCATTTTTTCGACCACGCCGTCCAGTGCGGGCAGCCATTCCTGCACGAGATGGGCCTTGTAGCTCACGCCGAAGAAACGCGACATTCCGCTGAACAGGCAGTTGCACCGTTCGTGATAGCCGGCGGCGCCGCCGTTGCGGAAAGCCTTGCTCACCTTGGGCTGGTCCACCATCACGGCCTGGCAAACCTCGAACGAGCCCAGCAGGTAGACCGGGCTGTCCGGGTTTCCGAACACCATTGCCTGTTCGGGATTCATGACAAAGCGCTTGGTCGCGGCGTCGTAGTCCAGGTAGCCGGCGGCGGCATGCGCGCTGAGCCATTCGCGCACCATGCGCTCGACCGTTCCGGTACGCCGCGCCAGTTCTTCGGGCGTCGCTGGCCCCGACTTCGCAAGCGTGCTGTAAAGCCCGAGTTCGTCGCCGATGCGCACCAGCGGTGCAATCATGGCGGCGCCGAGGTCGTCCAGCATCCGCGTGACGAAGCTTTCCAGCTTCTGCTCGTTCAGTTCTCTCACCATCTGGTCCATTGCAGTCTCCTTTTGATGCGGCGAGACATAGGGCCGAACCCGGGTGCGACAAATGACCAGCCTGCCGGATGGCTTGACTGAGCGTCTGAATTCACTCAACTTTTTGCCGTTCGTCCGGGAAGCGTGACCGAGCGTCCGATTGGAGCTGCGAATATGGGAGCGGATGCTCTCTCCGACGTGTTGCGCGCCGTGCGACTTAGCAGTGCGATGTTCTTCCATCTCGACGTCCGCGCACCATGGGTGGCTGCGGCGCCGGCATCGTCCGCCTGCGCTGCTGCCGTGCTGCCGGGAGCGCAGCATGTCATCGAATATCACGTGATCATTGATGGCTGCTGCTGGGGTGGCCTCATCGATGAGCCTTCCGTGCGGCTCGATGCCGGCGACATCATCGCGTTTCCGCAAGGCGCGGCCCATGTGCTTTCGAGCGCGCCGGGCATGCAGGCGATTCCTGATATGAGTTACTACCATCAACCGACGGCCGATCAGCTTCCGCACAAGATCAGCATCGGTGACAACGGGCCTGCCGACGCGCGCATCCTGTGCGGATTTCTGGGCTGCGACACGCGTCCTTTCAATCCGCTGCTGGACGCGCTGCCTGCGGTGATGCACCTGCGGCGAAGTTCATATCGCGAGAATTCCGGAATTGCCTTCCTGATCGGTGCTGCAAGGGCCGAAGCCGAAGGCCGCAGGACGGGTGGGGAAGGCGTCCTTGCCCGGCTAGGCGAATTGTTGTTCGTCGAGGCGATCAGATGCCACATCGACGCGCTCGGTCCCGAACAGACCGGCTGGCTCGCCGGCCTCGGCGATCGGCACGTGGGCCAGGCGCTGAACCTGCTGCATGGCGATCCCTCGGCGGACTGGACGCTGGATGATCTGGCGAGATCGGTGGGGCTGTCGCGCTCGACGCTTGCGCAACGGTTCACGCATCTGATCGGACAGCCGCCGATGCAGTATCTGACGCGCTGGCGCATGCAACTCGCGGCCGGATTGCTTGCATCCGGACGCGATCCGATCGCGCGCGTGGCGGAGGCCGTCGGCTACGATTCCGAGGCCGCCTTCAATCGTGCGTTTCGCAGAACGGTCGGCACGCCACCGGCCGCGTGGCGGCAGGCGCACACCGCGTCGGAGTAGTGCACCCCGAACTGCACTATATCTCATGGCTTTCCGATCTTTATCCGTGATCGCCCCGACCTCTGCCATGCGCCCGGTTCACACCGGCGAGAATCGCGCCGCCGCTGGAAGTCGAAGGGACGCGTGCATGCACACAAGCCCGTGACCGCACCTGAGGGAAATTGTCGCAACATTTGTCGGTTCCCGAGGCCCCGGTGCCACGCTGGTAGCCTGAATTAACGCATGATTTGCCTGCATCTGCCGTGTCGCGCCGGACGGCCGCAAAACCACCTGGCCAGCGCTTTGACTTGGTGGTGATTTCGACGTTTAACTAGCCTTGTCTCTCCGACGGGAGTTGGGCAATGAAGCAGGGGCGCCGGGTTTTTGGTTGACCCGTCCAGCCGCGTTTTTCGTCAGCACGGGATGAGCACCGCATGAGTTCATATTTTCGGCGGCAGCTTGCGGATTACGTCGAATATCATCGCGACCCGTGGAACTGCGCGATGCACGTTTTCGGCATCGTGTTCCTGTTCCTGGCCGCGATCCTTCCGCTCAGCCTGTGGCCCGTCACGTTATTTGGCATAGAGACCAGTGCAGCAGCCATCGCCGTCATACCGGTGCTGGTCTACTGGTTCCTGCTCGACTTCGCGCTCGGCGCCGGGATTCTTGCCGCGGCCGTCGCGTTGCTCTCGACGGCTGCGGCGATCGCTGCGCACACGACGACGGCTGGCTTGTGGTCGCTGACGGCGATCCTGATTGTCATCGGCGTCGCATCGCAGATCATCGGGCACCGCGTGTTCGAAGGGCGGCAGCCGGCGCTGGTCGACAATCCGACCCACCTGTTGCTGGGCCCGATGTTTGTCATGGCGAAGCTGTTTATCGCGCTCGGCTTTCGGCGCGATCTCGCCAGCATCATCGAGGGGCAACCGCAAGGTGCTGCGACTTGACTTCGAATAAGTTCGGCTTGAGTGCACCCGTATCATGACGCGTATACTGGTCACAGGTGGCAGTGGATTCATCGGCAAGCACCTCGCCTCGGCGCTGATCGCGCGGGGTCGGCAGGTGAGGGTGCTCGATCTGCAGCCACCCCCTCGCGCCCTGCCGCAGGTCGAGTATGTCTGCGGATCGGTGCTCGATCGCGACCTGGTGCACCGCGCGATGGACGGCGTCGACGAGGTCTATCATTTGGCCGGCCTGCCGGGGATGTGGGTGCCGCGAAAGGCCGATTTTCACGACGTCAATTTCGGCGGCACCAGGATCGTCATCGAGACGGCGCGCGAGCGCGGCATCAAGCGCTTCCTGCACTGCTCGACCGAATCCATTCTGTTCCGCGCCTCGCCAACGGTGGTTCCTGTGCCCGACGATGCGTTGCTGCCGGACGACATGCCGGGCCCATACACGCGCTCGAAGATGCTTGCGGACCGGTTCGCCATGCAGGCGACGGCGTCGGGATATCCGGTCATCATCGGCTGTCCCACGATGCCGGTCGGGCCGCACGACCACCACAATACCCCGCCGACGGCAATGCTGCGGTACTTCCTCAGCCGGCGTCTTCAACTGCATCTTGATTTTGTCGTGAACCTCGTCGATGTGCGCGACGCAGCCGAAGGGCTGATTCTTGCCATGGAGCGCGGACGCCCCGGACAACGCTACGTTCTGGGCGGCGAAAGCATGCCGCTGCGGCGGGTTCTCGAAATCATGGCCGAGATCAGCGGCCGCAGGGTCCGTTGCATCCACGTCAACGGCAAGGTCGCCGAAATGGTCACGGGAGCGCTCGAGTTCATCTCCGATCACGTGACGCACCGGCCGCCGTCCGGTACGGCCGAAGGCGTTCGCATCGCGATGCGGGCGGGCGCCTTGTCGATCGAGAAGGCGCAACGCGAGCTGGGCTACGCGCCGGGCCCGGTCGAACCCGTCCTGCGCGAAACCATTGCGCATCTGCTTGACGGCGGCGAAGATCAAACCGAATGGGACTCAACGCCGAACACGCGCTCTCGACCGTTTCACGTCGAGCGCCGGGCCGGCGGTTGATCGAATAGCAAAAAGACGGACCGCGACATGCTGAACGATCCTGGCCAATGGTTCGCTTTTGCCTTGAGTGGCTGGACGACCACGTGGCCCACACAGTTGCTCGCCATCATCTGGATCCTGTGGGTAATCAGCTGGGTCGTGGCGTCGTTCTGGTCCGGCCAGACCAAGAAACACGTGATGACCGCAGACTCGCTCACGTACCGGCTGCCCATTCTCGCCGGCGCCGTTCTCTTCATGCCGTTGGCCGGCAAGGTGCTGGGGGAAAAGCCGCTCTGGCAGTTCGGCAGCGTCGGCGTCTATGTGCTGGCCTGTCT
>DAIMKE010000483.1:0-5286 GCA_036721875.1 Bradyrhizobium sp.
ATTGCCGCTCGAAGTCGCAACCGACGTATCGATCCTGACGCGCGCCGGCGTCGAGCGCATCATGCGCTTCGCGTTCACGCTGGCCCAATCCCGGCCGCGCAAGCTGCTCACCGTCGTGACCAAATCCAACGCGCAACGACATGCGATGGTGATGTGGGACGAGATCGCCACCGAAATCGCGGCCGAGTTCAGGGACGTGACCTGGGACAAGATGCTGGTCGACGCCATGACGATGCGGATGGTCATGAAGCCGGAAAGCATCGATACCGTGGTGGCGACCAACCTGCATGCCGACGTCCTGTCGGATCTGGCTGCCGCCCTCGCCGGCTCGCTCGGCATCGCGCCGACGGCGAACCTCAACCCCGAGCGGACTTATCCTTCGATGTTCGAGCCCATCCATGGCTCGGCCTTCGACATCATCGGCAAGGGCATCGCCAATCCGATCGGCACGTTCTGGTCCTCGGTGATGATGCTGGAGCATCTCGGCGAGCCCGCCGCCGCAAAACGCCTGATGCAGGCGATCGAGCGAGTCACTGCGGATTCGCGCTTTCACACGCCCGATCTCGGCGGCAAGGCCAGGACGACGGAAGTCACCTCGGCGGTCATCAACGCCATCCACGGCGCCAACGAATAGACCGGATCGTATTTTTTCCGTGTGATGTCATTCCACTCGGGTTGACATCAGCACGGAGAAAAGCCGCAATGGAACTCCTGTTTGCTCGAAACGCCCCCTTGAGTCCCGACAAACTGCGTGACACCCTTCCCCCAAAGCTACGGGGAGGTGCATGACGATTCTTTGCCGTGTCCTGATGGTCTATCCGAAGTTCATTCCGAACTCGTTCTGGAACTACACGGAAGCCTGCGAACTGGTCGGCGCGAAGTATCCGGCCGCGCCGCTCGGCCTGATCACGGTCGCCGCCATGTTGCCGAAGCATTGGGACGTTCGTCTCGTCAACCGTAACACCGAACCCTTGACGGACGCGGACCTCGACTGGGCCGATCTCGTGATGATCGGCGGCATGCTCAACCAGCAGCCCGATTTCATCCACTTGATCGATCTCGCCCACCTGCACGGCAAGCCAGTATGCGTTGGTGGACCTGACGTGTCCTCCAGCCCGCATCTTTACGCGGACGCGGACTTCCAGGTAATCGGCGAGGCCGAGCAAGTCATACAGAACTTCATCGCCGCCTGGGAAAGAGGCGAGCGCAAGGGCGTGTTCATCGCCGAGAAATTCAAGATCGACGTCACGCTAAGCCCGATGCCCCGCTACGATCTGATCAAGTTCGATCACTATCTCTTCATCGGCGTGCAATATTCGCGTGGCTGCCCGTTCACCTGCGAGTTCTGCGATATTATCGAGCTATATGGTCGCGTGCCGCGTACCAAGACCAACGATCAGATTCTCGCCGAACTTCAGGCGCTCTACGATCACGGCTATCGCGGGCATGTCGATTTCGTCGATGACAATTTCATCGGCAACAAGAAAAACCTTCGCACGCTCCTGCCGCGGCTCAAAGCCTGGCTGGAAGAGCACGACTATCCGTTCGAGTTCTCGACCGAAGCCTCGATCAATATCGCGGACGATGACGATCTGTTGCAGGCGATGAAGGACGCAAACTTCTTCGCGATTTTCGTCGGCATCGAGAGCCCGGATCCAGCGGCGCTCGTGCAGATGAAGAAGAAGCAGAACACCAGGCGCAACATCGCGGAGTGCGTCCACAAGATTTACGGCTACGGCATGTTCGTTACCGCCGGATTCATCGTCGGGTTCGATACCGAGAAGGCTTCGATGGGACAGGCGATGATTGACTTCATCGAGGAGACAAACATTCCGGTCTGCATGGTTGGATTACTCTATGCGCTGCCTGGTACACAGCTGACGCGGCGGCTGGCCAAGGAAGGCCGCCTGCACAACGGCCATGACCTGATGAAGGTGGATCAGACGGGTGACCAATGTACGCTCGGATGCAATTTCGACACCAGCCGTCCGCTTCGTGACATCCTTGTGGATTACAAGGCTGTGCTCGGGCACGTCTTCTGCCCAACGGCATACGCGGGACGGCTGTCACGGCTTGCCGTCATGCTCGATCGCTCCGACCGCCGCCGCGACCTGCCAGATGGCGACGTGCGCAAGAGACTTGGCGGCATCGACAGCGTGCACAAGATCATGCGAGCCCTACCGGAGGCTCGCGAGCCATTCTGGGGGACCTTCGTCGAGGTTGCCAGGACCAATCCAGGCGCGCTGCGCTACATCGTGATGCTGATGGCGCTGTACCTGCACCTCGGGCCGTTCGCGAAGCGCGTGATCGGTGAGATTGACCGCCGCATCGCCGAGTTGGACGTCATGCATCCGGTCGGGGCCCCTCCAAGAGCGCGCTTCGCCCGTCTCGCCCCCGCAAGAGCGGGGGCGAGGGAGAAGTGAGCGACTTCGCGCCAACCTGTCGTGCTTCAGGAATCTACATTCCCATGATCGCGATATCCTTCACCGTGCCGCTGACGCCGGTGATCTTTGCGGCCTCGGTCGCCTTCCCGGTGGCGAGATCGATGCTATAGAGCGTACCGCCCGACATCAGCCAAGCTTCGTTCTTGCCGGCGCCGTCCGACCAGATGTCGAACGCCGCGTCAGTCACCTTGATGCCGAGCTTGCCGATCGCGCCGAGCACGCCATCGTTCGGCGGCGCCTGCTTGATCAGGCCGCCGATGGTGGCGTCGATGTTGAACAGCGCCGTCTCCTTGGCGCCCTTCACCGAATTGGTATAGGCGCCGGCGACGATGTTCGGCTTCTCGCCCTTGTGCATGTCGCTCTCGGCATATTTGTGGTCGCCGTCCTTGGTCACCTTGCCGTCATCGACGTTGGCGCGCAGGTTCATTCCGTCGGCGCCCATCACGCGCAGGCGATCCGCCACCGGGTTGAAATCCACCGTCGCGGCCACGCCCTTGGCGAGCATGGTGTCGAGCTTGGACTTCATCGTGGCCTTGCCGTCCGCCGCGATGGTCACGACGGTTCCATCATCGACCAGCCCATAGAGCATGCCGTCGGCCGGCCGCACGTCGATGCCGACCAGCACGCCGGAAATGCCGGTGACCTTGACCGAGCCGGTCGCCTTCTTCTGCGCGGTATCGACCATGGCAATGGTGTCGCCACCGACCAGCGCGGCGACCTGCGCGGCATTGGCGGCGGCCGACGACAGCAATACTGCCGCCGAAGCGGCCAAAATCGAACGAAAATTCATGGTGAGGCTCCCTCTGTTGCTGCGATCCTCTCGGGACCGACACAGCGGGTACCGGCGGCATGGCAAAACGGATGCAGCGCGCCGAAAAAAAATTCCGGCCTATGCATCCAAATGCCGCACCGCAGTGGTAGAGCATTTGTGCAAGGGCATGGACATGACCGGAATTGGCACGATCACGGCGCGCGACCCCGCCGTTCTCGATCAGGAGCGCGAGGCGCAACTCGCCGCCGCCCTTGCCCGTTGTGCGGCCGGCGACCGTGCAGCGTTGCAGGTGATCTACAACAGCGAGGCGCCACGCATGATCGGCGTCGCGCGCCGCATCCTGTTCCGGCAGGATCTTGCGGAAGAAGCGGTACACGATGCCTTCATCCGGATCTGGCGCGGCGCGGCCGGCTTCGATCCCCATCGCGGCAGCGCACGCGGCTGGCTCTACGCGGTGGTACGCAACCGGGCGCTCAGCATCCATCGCAACGAACACCGTTATGATTCATCCAGCGAAGGAGCGGAGGATCTCGACTGCGAAGTTACCCTGTCGCGGTTGCCGGAGACCAGCGCGCTGCGCCGATGCCTGGAGCGGATCGACCGCCCGCGCCGCGACGTCGTGGTGCTGGCCTATGTTCACGGGATGAGCCATGGCGAGCTTGCGGGACGACTCAAGGTTCCGCTCGGCACGGTCAAGAGCTGGGTGCGCCGCAGCCTGTTTGCGTTGCAGGAGTGCATGGGATGAACCAGCCCGATGCCGATGACGCAATGGCCGCCGATTACGTGATGGGCCTGCTCGATGATGCCGAGCACGCTGTCGCCGAGCGGCGGATCGAGACCGACGACGGCTTTGCGCGGGCCGTGAACGCGTGGCGGGAACGGCTTGCAGACCTCGATTCCACGGCGGAGGAAACGCCGCCGAGCCCGGCGCTGTGGCAGCGGATTGCCGACGCAACAAAAATCGCGCCGATCGATGCCCTGCCCTCCGCGCGCGCCGCGCTGCGCGGGGCCACGCTCTGGGACGACATCAAGTTCTGGCGCTTCGCCGGGATCGGCGGCGCCCTCGCCGCACTGCTGTTTGCGAGCATCATGGTCGGCGCTTTGACGACGTCGCGCCACCTTCGCAACGACCTGATCGCGCTGGCGCAGAGCAAGCCGGTCTACGTCGCCGTGCTGGTGAACGACACGACGAGAGAGGCAGGCGCCATCGTCAACGCATTTGCCAACGGCCGCGTCGAGCTAGTCCCGCTTCGCCCGATCGAGGTCCCCCCCGGCCGCACGCTGCAGGTCTGGACATTGTGGGATCGCGCCGTCGGCCCGAAATCGATCGGCATCACCGGTCAGTCGCGTACGCTGCAGCTCAATCTGGAGTCGTTGCCGGATACCGTGCAAAATCAGCTGTTCGAGATCACGCTCGAGCCTGAAGGCGGCTCTCCCATCGGGCGGCCGACCGGTCCGATCCTGTTCAAGGGCAACGCGGCGCGGACGTTGTAGTGGGGCTGTAGGATGGGTAGAGCGAAAGCGAAACCCATCAACCCTCCCCCGGAACGGATGATGGGTTTCGCTTTCGCTCTACCCATCCTACAAATTCAACCGTTAACCTCCGCCCACCAACGCCCGAAACACCCGCCGCACTTCGGCCTCGGTCTCGCGCACCCTCGCTTCCAGTGTCGAAAAGTCAGGCGTGTCGCCGGCGCGGGCCATGACGCGCAGCAGGTTCTCGCCCGAGGTGGCCGGGTTGAACTTGTCGGTGACGCACAGCCTGATGATCTGCGTCAGATCGTGATAGAGCCGCGCTGCCGAGCGCAGGATTTCGGCATCCGATTGCGGCAGCACGCCGAGACGTGCGGCGTTGTCGAGCACCTGCAGCGTGGAGACGCTGAGGATTTCCGGCTTGGTCGAGGCATGAACGAGCTGCAGATACTGCGCGATGAAATCGATGTCGACCAGGCCGCCGGCGGCGAGCTTCAAGTCCCAGATGTCATCCTCGCCCTTCTCCAGCGCGATTGCCCGGCGCATGTCGGCAACGTCATGCGCGGTGCCGGCGGGATCGCGCGGGCGCGTCAGCAC
>DAIMKE010000484.1:0-5282 GCA_036721875.1 Bradyrhizobium sp.
GGATGCCCGGCACAAGGCCGGGCATGACGAGTTCTGCGAGAAGCGCCGTCGTACAAGCAGAGCTACGAGCCGCTGTGTGGACCGCTAACGCGGACCGGCCTGAGCTTCTCGCGCGCATCCCGTGGCCGGGTTTGCGGACGGACTACACGATGCAGCTCCACCGCCGTTTCCTTTCGCCCACAGATTTTCCCAACCGCCTGCGATCGTGTCCGGCAGTCGCCTGACCCAGCCGAGCGCGTTGTCCTCCTCCGGCGGCGCGGCGGCTGCAACGGCCTGCGGCTCGGCCGAGACCTGTACGGCCTTGGCCTGTGCCGCCTTTTCCTGTGCAGCCTTTTCCTGTGCAGCCCTGGCCTGGTCTCGCGCTTTCTTTGCAGCACGCCGCGCCTGACGCTCTTTCACCGCCTTCGCTTTGGCTGCCTTGTCCTTTGCTGTTGCAGGTTGGTCCGCAGCAGGCTGTGCCTGTGCCTGCAACGGATCGGGGACAACAATGCTGTTGGCTTCGCCGGCCGTTGCGATGCGCATGACCGGCTTCATGGCTGCATCCTGGGATTCGCGGCGATCGCCGCGCGCCGGCAATTGGGGCGGCGCTTCTTCGAGAGTGTCCGAACGCAACAATTCCAGGCCGCGTTGTCTGATCGCTTCCGTTCGCTCAGGCTGCGTTTCAATCGGTGCGGCGGCGGCCACGCTGGAAGAATCTGCGGGCCGTTCGGTCGCGTTGACCGTGCCTGCGCCGAATTCGCTCCAGGCAAAAAGCAGGAGCGCAGCCAGCCCGGCGATGCCGGCAATGACGCCGAACCAGGCGAGCCTTCGATCCGCCGGCGTGAAAGATGCAGCCCTTGCATCGGATCCGAAGAAATCATCGCGAGGCCGGATCGCGTCGGCGACGGCCCGGATAATTGCCGCCGCCATCTGCCGACAGCGCTCGCAAAGCCTGAAATAAATGCCTTCGCCAGAACTGGATTCGGTTTCCTGGTCCCCCTGGAAATCCGTCGTCCTGCGCAGGTCCGCGGGATCCAACCTCACAATCTGCTGTCGTGCCATCGGGAGCGTCCTTTCGAACGGCCTCCCAGCCCACTCCACCCGACAAGGCAACGCCACTTGAAGCGCGCGCGCAACCGAGTCCGGCTCGAATGCAAGGCTGCAGAATTCACTTTTTGTGACGGCTTGAGGTTGTTGCCGTGCTTATGGGGGAAGCGCTCAGCCGGTCGTGGAGGTCTGCCTTCGGTCAACTGTTTCTGGACTGCCAGGTCCGCAGGCAGTCGTCCAAGCTTCCAAAATTCTTCAAGCAGACCTCGAGCCGGCTGCTTTTCGATGCGCGCCTGTCGTTTGCCGAAAAGATCGAGAAGTCGCGCGTGCAGCCCATGGTGTCGCTGCAACTGGTGACGAACGTGCTGTTGCCGTCGTTGCTGGTGCTGACTGTGTGGTGAGCATGGGATGATTACTTAACGTCATTCCGGGGCGCCGCAACGCGGCGAACTCGGGATCCATTGGCGCACCGACGCCTTCAACTGGCAAAATCGACCGCAGGCACTTCCGAGATCACCCCCTAACCGGACATGATGCGGACATACCAAATCGACGTGAATGACCCTAAGCGGTCATCATGGCAGTCGCCGAAGAATGGAATCAGCTTGTTCCGCAATTTCGCGCACGATATCGGCGGCAGACTGCGGCTTCGACACGAGACCAACGCTCTGTCCGGCCCACAGCGACATGGCATCAATGTCGCCTTCGGCATCATCACCAGGCGTGTAGGATTGATAGCGAACAATGGGGCCAATGGATCGCGATGTGCCTATCACTTCCCCCTCTCCCGGCCGTTTACCAGAGGGAGGACGACCCGTCGCTTCCCAAGTCTGAACAGTTTGGTTTCTAAGTGTACGATGGGGCGCATTCGGCCAACGGGCGTCGAACAGGTCTTCCAGATAAATCGCGTCTGTTTCATTGGCCTGCAGAATACGTTCGCGATAACGAGGGTGAATTGCGGCCTCGTTACTGGCAAGAAATCGAGTGCCAATCCAAACGCCTGACGCGCCGAGAGCTAAAGCCGCAGCAAGACCCCGCCCATCCGCTATGCCGCCGGCCGCAACCACGGGCGCAGGTGAAACGGCATCAACTACAGCCGGTATCAGCGGCATCGTCGCCACAGTTCCGCGAACATGGCCACCGGCCTCCCATCCCTGAGCGATGACAATGTCAACACCGGCGTCTACCGCTCGCTTCGCATCCGCGGCCGATCCAACGGTATGCATCACGATTGCGCCGCCCTCTTTAGCGCGCGGTACCAAGTCAATGGGGTCCCGCCAGAAAAAGGAGATAATCGGAACGCGCTCTTCGAGGCAAACCGCGAGGCGCTTTTCCTGACGAAATTCGAGATTGAGATTCATCCCAAACGGCCGAGACGTCAGAGCACGCGTTTCACGAATCTGTCGTCGCATCGTGTCGGCGTCCGCATGCCAAAGCGCCAGCATGCCCAGTCCGCCTGCATTACAGACCGCGGCTGCGAGGGCAGGACCACCTGCACCCCCCATCGGCGCCTGAACAATCGGCAGTTCGATCCCCAATCGCGTACATAGAGCCGTCTTCATGCGCTGCACTCCCAGCTGGCCCTCAATAGGTTCCGATCAAAACGATCTGCGTCGACTTCCCTTATTGGCACAATCATTCTCGGAGCGGCACCGATGTACGCTATCGGAAGCAAGCCGATGCGTCGCCGCCTGCGTAGCCTTCCAGACAAAGAGGCGACGGATTCACTTGCCGGCGTGGACGTGCCCGTGTGGTTCCCAATGAAAAGGCACGCGAGGCGTCAACGATTGAGTGTCAGGGTCGGGGTCATGGTTGCGGAATTTTCGTTTTGAAAGCCATTGAATAGCCCATAACCGCCGAATAGGATGACAGCCAACAAGGCATATACAAGGTGGGAAGGCCGTCCGGACATGAAAGCGCTCATTTCGGTGGAGCCTTATCTGGCGAACCGACCGCTCAGTCTTTGTGGCCGTCTTTGAGAGTTCAGCTTCTACGCCGACTGCGCACGCCCTGGCGAATATAGTCCATACTCGTGGAGGCAACGGTCTTCACAAATTCGCCGATGACGTTGTCCCTCGAATAGGAGCCCGCCGCCTTGAACTTAGCGACGGCGCCGTCGAACTGTGCGACGCATATCGGGACCAGGACAGACATCCGACCGTCGGTCTCTGCAATTGCGGTCATGGTTTTGGCGGTGCCGCCGGTGACCCAGCCGCCCCAGAAAAATCCGATCGTTATCGCCGCAACAGCACCGAAAACGATCCCTTGGAGGAAGTGGGTTCGCGCCTCACCTTGCATAATGTGGGGCATTCTCATGATGATCGCTTTTTTGCGCACGAGCGAGTTCGCAGCCGCAGACGCCGCTTGCGTTTGTGCTTAGTAAATCATCCAGCTCTGTGAGATTGCGCCTTCCGATGGCACGCTAACTGCCGCTACGACGACGAGCAGCGACTTCGGAAGTCACCGCTTTATGGACAGCTTCAAGGCAAACAACTGCCGCCTTGTCGTTCATCGGTAGGCTTTTGCCCTGATGCTGTACAGTACGATCTTGGTCTCCAGTCCAAAGGTCGCAGCGCCATCGTCTCTGGAGAGCGGTCTCAGGCCGCGATCGCAGCCATCTACGGCTTGGTCCCGACGAAGCGCATGACTGCGTCGGACTATCGGCCAGGACAGAGAGCTATCTCGGCGGTCCGCCCCTTAAGTTTGGGAAAGAAATGCAAAAAGAATCGCTGCGCGGCGCGCGCATACGGAGTCATGGTCGGGCTTGGCGAACGGATTAAGCGGGAAGTTCATCACAGGACTGCCAAGAGGTTCGGGTGGTTGCCCAACGCGTAGAACCCATCGTCTTCAGAGGCTTGCGGTGCAAAGCTCAGAGTAGTCGTTTCCGGAGAGCAATACTCAAAACGTCCGCATGGTTTGCAATGAGGCAGGCCATTGCTCGCGCGAACGTGGTGAACGTCGCGTTATCTTTCGTGAGCTGGCCCGGCCCAGCCCAAAACAAACTACGATTCTCCTCGCTATTCGGCGGATAGTCGCTATATCTGAGACATCACCGCGCGCCCCGGGCTGTTATCGGTGACTGAGAGCGTTGCGCTCCCGCCTCAACCAAAAGGGCGGTCACATGTCAGATAGCCTCAAATTCAATGATTGGCTGGTGCCTCCGGTACTGTTGCCGATCTTCTTTGCGCTGCTGATCACTGCGACTGTGGTTATTCAGTGGTAGTCCGCGTCAAGTGACATGTCGGCAACAGGAATCCGAGCTCTTAACAGAAGGCAGGAGTCGGAATGGCAAATACGGCGATCATCAGAGACGCATACGGCTTCCCGGCAATGTTCGTTGATTCGAAAACCGGCAAGGATGACGCGGCCTTTGTCTTTATCAGGGTCGGCGATGAGGAGCGACGGATGCGTTGGGCCGAATGGGATTCGCTTCCTGCCTGGACTGGCGTTCGTCCGTCCTGGCCGGCCAAACGCTAATGGACTAGCAAGGTTGCTATCTGACGCCTGAGTACCCATCTGATCAGTTAGCCCAGCGGGATCGGGACAAACGGGCACATCCCGTCGCGACGCCTTAGCCACGCCAAATCATATGAACGGTATCGACCAACAGCATATCGCCACGATATGCGCGTTACGGGTCAGGACAATCTATGGCCATCGAGCATGCCGCCGTCCAGGTTGCGCGCAAACAGTGGGGAGTAGGCGATCTCCAGCCATGGAGCAGCATCGACGTTGCCGGTGACCCGGTTGGAGAGTTGTGGTTCCAGCGCACGCACAAGCATGCACCCATCCCGGCCCTGCTGCTCAAATTGCTGTTCACTAGCGAGCCCCTGTCGATTCAGGTTCATCCGGACGATGAATTTGCCCGCTCAATCGGCTTGCCGAACGGCAAGACCGAAGCCTGGTACATTCTCGCAGCAGCCTCAGGCGCGCGGGTTGCGCTGGGACTGAAGCGGCGACTCACGCCACAGGCATTGCGCGCAGCGATCAGGGACGGCTCGATTGCCGATCTCACGCAATGGCGCCCCGTCGCGAAAGGCGACATCATCTTCGTCCCAGCCGGCACGATCCACGCCATCGGCGCCGGTATCGTGCTCGCCGAGATCCAGCAGCGCAACGATACGACATTCCGCCTGTTTGACTATGGCAGGCAGCGCGAACTGCATGAAAAAAACGCCGTCGCTGTTTCCCACGCCGGGCCGGTTCAGCCCCAATCCGGTCCCCGACGCATCTCCGCGGCTCGAACAGCCCTGATC
>DAIMKE010000485.1:0-5271 GCA_036721875.1 Bradyrhizobium sp.
GCCGAGCTCCATGATCACCTTGGCCGTGTCCAGCTTCGGGTTGGGCCGGAAGGTCTGCGCCGCAGCGGCGACCGCCTTCTGGTCGCGCGGCGTGAAGGCGCGCAGAGCATGCTGCACACGACCGCCCAACTGGGCCAACACCTTGTCCGGCACGTCGATCGGATTCTGCGTGACGAAATAGACGCCGACGCCCTTGGAACGGATCAGACGAACCACCTGCTCGATCTTGTCCATCAGTGCCTTCGGCGCATCGTTGAACAGCAAATGCGCCTCGTCGAAAAAGAACACCAGTTTTGGCTTCGGCAGATCGCCGGCTTCAGGCAGTTCCTCAAACAACTCCGACAGCAACCACAACAGGAAGGTAGCGTAGAGCCTGGGGCTCTCCATCAGCTTGTCAGCAACCAGAATGTTGACGATGCCGCGACCGTCGCTATCGGTCTTCATGAAATCCTTCAGCTCCAGTGCCGGCTCACCGAAGAATTTCGTTCCGCCCTGGTTTTCCAGCACCAGGAGCTGGCGTTGAATGGTTCCAACCGTCGCCTTGCTGACATTGCCGAAGCTCTGCGCGGCCTTGCGAATCTCGGCAAACGGATCTTCTTCGGCATCCGCTGCTTTCTTGCCGCCGACCGGAACGATCGCATCCAGCAGCGACCGGAGATCCTTCATGTCGATCAGCGTCAGGCCGTTCTCATCGGCGACGCGGAATGCGACGTTGAGGACGCCTTCCTGTACATCGTTCAGATCGAGCATCCGCGCCAGCAGCAACGGCCCCATTTCGGTGACGGTGGCGCGGACCGGATGTCCCTGCTCGCCGAACACGTCCCAGAACACGGTCGAGAACTGGTCCGGCTGAAACTTGAGACCCATTTCGCCGGCGCGCTTGAGAATGAAGTCCTTGGCCTCGCCGACTTCCGAGATCCCGGACAGGTCGCCCTTGATGTCGGCCGCGAATACGGGAACTCCGGCGCGCGCAAACCCTTCCGCCATGACCTGCAACGATACGGTCTTGCCTGTGCCGGTCGCTCCGGTGACGAGACCGTGCCGATTGGCGAGTGCGAGCGATAACCAGGCGGCTTGTTCGCCCTTCCCGATAAAAATCCTCTCGTCGGTATCATCCATCTTGCTATCGGAGGTCGCCATCACATCGCCTCTTCGCGCCCATCGGGCGAGTTTCGTTGCCAGGTCACACCATCATATCGCATCCTGCCCATCGATTGAAACCGTCAGCGCATGGTGACAGGCGTTGATCCGTCCGCCTCGTCCTCCGCGGTTCTGAACCTTTTTGCGAGGTCCGGCAGAAAAAATCGCGTGAAGCGTGAAAAGTCAGTGAGAATCCCACACTCACTCTTGCAATGCTGCAACACTCGCCGCGCGAATCAAGAACCGACCCGCCCTGACGTGCGCTGATCGCTTGAATTTCAAATCGCGGGCGCTCAAGATGAAATTTGAAATTATGCGACCCGGTATAACCGGCTGAGGGCGGGGCAATACATGAACGATTTGATTGGGAGGCTGGCCTCAAGGGCCGGCATCGTTAGTGCTGTCGCGGAAAAAGCCACCTAAGCACATTCATTTTTAATCGATTGTCATGACATATCCACTCTCCGCGATTGATGGCTTGACCGCCATCTCCGCATCGAAACTAAAGTCGCAAGGCATTCGCACCACGGCCGCGCTGCTGGAAGCCGCCCGGACGGTGAAGGGGCGCAAGGCGCTGGCGGCGAAAACCGGGATCAGCGAGCAGCAACTGCTCGAATGGGCCAATTTTTCCGACTACATGCGCATTCCCGGAATGGGCAGCGCCAAGGTGGGCCTGGTGCGCGCGGCCGGCGTCTCCACAGTGCGTGAACTCGCGTTGCGCAATCCGGCGCGGCTGGCGCAGAACATGAAAGACGTGAACACCAGGCGTAAACTCGTGCGGGTTCTTCCTTCCGAAAAATCGGTCGAGCAGCTGATCGAACAGGCGCGCAAGCTTCAGCCCAAGATCAGCTACTGAGATCAGCTACTGAGGCAGTTTCGAGCGGAGGCCCGCCCCGGACTTGAGGATACCTCAAATAGCCAGCCAACCGCCTGGTTGGCAGCGGCTGCCGCCTTGACTCGCCCGCGCGGACCGCGCAAAGCCACCGCATGATCGCAACCAAGCCCAGCCCCATTCCGGCGCCCGGTCCGGCCGGTCATTCGGTGCTGTCCGGACTGTTGTCCAGGCCTTACCCGGCCGTGATGGGCGTGCTCAATGTCACGCCGGATTCATTCTCGGACGGCGGACAGTTCGCTGCCCCCGAGCGGGCGATCGCGCAGGCCAGGCGGATGATCGCCGAGGGCGCCGACATCATCGACATCGGCGCGGAGTCCACCCGGCCCTACGGCTCGGAGCCGGTCTCCGCGGATGAAGAACTGCAGCGCCTGCAAACGGTGCTGCCTGCCGTCGTGGCGCTCGGCATTCCCGTCTCAATCGACAGCATGAAATCGGCCGTCGTCGCCTGGGCGCTCGATCAGGGTGCCTTGATCGCCAATGATGTCTGGGGCCTGCAGCGCGATCCCGGCATGGCAGGGCAGGTGGCCGCGCGCCGCGTGCCCGTCGTCGTCATGCACAACCGCGAGCGCGCCGATCCTGCCATCGACATCATGCAGGACATCGCCGATTTCTTCGCGCGGTCGCTCGAGATCGCCGCCAGCGCCGGAATTGCGTTCGACAGGATCGTGCTGGATCCCGGCATCGGCTTCGGCAAGACGCCCGAACAGAGCATGACCGCGCTGGCGCGGCTCGGCGAGTTCGAGACCTTCGGGCTGCCGCTCCTGGTCGGCGCCTCGCGCAAGCGCTTCATCAGTACGGTGACGCCGTCGGAGCCGCATCAGCGCCTTGGCGGCTCGATCGCGGCGCATCTGTTGGCGGCGCAACGCGGCGCGCGCATCATCCGGGCGCATGACGTCGCCGAGACCGTCCAGGCGCTGCGTGTGGCGGCGGCAATCAGGGAGCAGGAATGAGCGATACGATATTCATTACCGGCGTCGTCATCCATGCCCGCCACGGCGTGATGGAGCACGAGACCGAAGTCGGGCAGCGTTTTGTCATCGACCTCGAACTTTCGGCCGATCTGTCGGAAGCGTCGCGCACCGATCATTTGTCCGATACCGTTTCCTATGCGAGCGTGGTTTCGACTGCGACGGCGGCATTCAAGAACACCAATTACAAATTGCTTGAGCGCGCCGCCGGCGCCGTTGCAGACGCGATCTTCGCGGCGTTTGCGCGCATCGACGCGGTCAAGGTCACCGTCCACAAGCCGCACGCGCCGATCGCCGCGATCTTCGAGGACGTCGGCGTGGTGCTGACGCGCAAGCGGCAGTCGCCCTGACATGGCCGACGTGCTGATCGCGCTCGGCGGCAATGTCGGCGACGTCCGTGCGACGTTCAACAAGGCCATCTCCCATATCTGCGGCATGACGCAGGCGGCCCTGCTGGCGCGGTCGTCCGATTACTCCACCCCGCCCTGGGGCGAGGAAGGCCAGGCGCTCTTCACGAACGCCTGCATCCAGATCGAGACCAGCCTCGATCCGCATGCGCTGCTGTTCACGCTGCACAAGATCGAGAAGAAATTCGGCCGCGACCGCGCCCGTGAGACCCGCTGGGGTCCCCGCACCCTCGACCTCGATCTGATCGCCTACGACGATGTCAGGCTCGACAAGCCGGAGCTGACGCTGCCGCATCCGCGGGTTTTCGAGCGCGCCTTCGTGCTGGTGCCGCTGGCCGAGATCGTGCCCGACCGTATCATTGCGGGACGCCGCGTCACGGACGCGCTGGCACAGCTTTCGACCGAGGGTATAAAGCGGCTGCCCGAACTGGATTGACCGGAAAACGACCTGAAACAACCGTTTGGCTTGGCGGCCGTGCCGTGGCAATTTCGGTCCAAACATAAAGAGACGATCAGGGAACAGCAGGCTGGATGACCCCCACCGATACCGATGAACTGACACTGGCGAAGGATTTCGCCCCGGCCACCTATGAGGACTGGCGCAAGCTGGTCGACGGGGTGCTGAAAGGCGCGCCGTTCGAGAAGCTGGTCAGCAAGACATCCGATGGATTGAAGATCGACCCGATCTATCGCCGCGCGCGAGGGGCGGCGCCGGTCGCCGGCCGCCCCGCCGCCGCGCCCTGGCAGATCATGCAGCGGATCGACCATCCCGATGCGAAAGCGGCCAACGCGCAGGCACTGCACGACCTGGAGAACGGCGCCACCGGGCTGACCCTGGTGTTTTCAGGCGCCACCAGTGCCCAAGGCAATGGGCTGGATCCGTCGGCGGAAGCCGTAGCAACGGTTCTCGACGGCATCTACCTCGACGCCGGCATCTGCATCGAACTGCAGATCGGCCCGCAGTCGCGGATGGCCGCCCTCCACGTTGCCGAATACGTCAAGGGAAAAGGCATCGATCCCGCCGCCTGCGATATCCGGTTCGGGCTCGACCCGCTCGGGTCCTGTGCGGTGTGGGGGTTCAGCCCCTATAGCTGGGCCGAGATCGTGCCCGCCGTCACCGGCGCAATCCAGGATCTTGCCGCGATGGGCTTCGAGGGCCCGTTCGCCGCCGCCGATGGACGGGTGATCCATGACGCCGGCGGATCCGAGGTGCAGGAACTCGCCTTCGTGCTGGCCTGCGGCGTCGCCTATCTGCGCGCGGTCGAGCAGTCGGGTGTCGCGCTCGAAGATGCGCAAGGCATGGTCTATGCGCGGCTGGCCGCCGATGCCGATCAGTTCCTGACGTTGGCCAAATTCCGCGCGCTGCGGCTGTTGTGGGCAAGGATCGAACAGGCCTGCGGCCTGACGCCGAAGCCGCTGTTCATTGCGGCCGATACCGCCTGGCGCATGCTGACGCAGCGCGACGCCTACGTAAACATGCTGCGCGCGACGATGGCAACCTTCTCCGCCGGCCTCGGCGGCGCCAACGCCATCACCGTGTTGCCGCACACGCTGGCCTTGGGCTTGCCCGATCCATTCGCGCGCCGCGCCGCGCGCAACACGCAACTGGTGCTGCTCGAAGAATCCAACCTCGCAAAGGTGTCCGATCCCGCGGCCGGCTCCGGCGGCATCGAAACGCTGACGAAGCAGCTGTGCGAAGCCGCCTGGTCGCTGTTCCAGGAGATCGAGAAGGCCGGCAGCATTTTTGCATCCCTCGAACAGAACCTGCTCCAACGCAAGGTCGCCGCGACGCGGGCCGTTCGCGAGGCGAACATCGCCAAACGACGAGACGTGCTGACGGGTGCCAGCGAATTTCCGAACC
>DAIMKE010000486.1:0-5267 GCA_036721875.1 Bradyrhizobium sp.
ACACCGGACAGGTCGTGGCGGCGTTGAGCGTCGGCGCGTCCAGCGACCGCATCCGCCGGCGCGAGGGTGAACTCGCCGAGATGCTGAAGAAGGAAGCACTGATCCTGTCGCGCGCCATCGCGCAGCCCGCGAGGCCAAATGCGCTCAAGGTCGTCAAGGCCATCTAGCGCCGGGCGCTAGACGCCCTCGTCCAGCGCCACCATCTCGCGCTTCCGGCGCAGCGCCGGCAGCAGCGGCCCGATCAGCAGCACGACCGCGAACGCGAGACACACCGCTGAGATCGGCCGCTCGATGAAGGTCATCAGGTCGCCCTGCGACAGGATCAGCGACTTGCGCAGGTTGTTCTCCAGCATCGGCCCCAGCACGAAGGCCAGCACCAGCGGCGCCGGTTCGTAACCGAGCTTGCGCATGAAATAGCCGATCACGCCGAACGCGATCATCACGTAGACGTCGAACACGTTGTTGCTTGAGCAATAGACGCCGATGATGGTGAACAGGATGATCAGCGGGAACAGGATGTTGTAGGGGAGCTTGAGCAGCTGCACCCACATCCCGATCATCGGCAGGTTGAGCACCAGCAGCATCAGATTGCCGATATACATGCTGGCGACGATGCCCCAGAACAGGCCGGGGTTCTGCGTGATCATCAGTGGGCCGGGCTGCAGCCCGTGAATGACGAAGGCGCCGAGCAGCAGCGCCATCACCACGTTCGGCGGAATGCCGAGCGTCATCAGCGGAATGAAGGCGCCGCCGGCCGCCGCGTTGTTGGCGGCTTCAGGACCCGCCACGCCCTCGATCGCACCCTTGCCGAAGCGTTCCGGCGTCTTCGACAACCGCTTTTCCAGCGCATACGACCCGAACGACGCCACCACCGCGCCGCCGCCCGGTAAGATGCCGAGGAAGAACCCCATGATCGTCCCGCGCGCCATCGGGCCGGCACTGGCCTTCCAGTCCTCTTTGCTCGGCAGCAGGTTCGTGATCTTCGCATTGATGACGTCGCGCCTGATCGCCTGCTCGGTGTTGAGCAGCACTTCGGCGACGCCGAACAGGCCCATCACCACGGGGACGAGGCCGATGCCGTCGATCAGTTCCATCCGGCCAAATGTCAGGCGCGGCTGCGCGGTGATGCTGTCGAGCCCGACCACACCGAGCACGACGCCGATGCAGGCCATCAGCAGCGCCTTCGCCATCGAGCCCTGCGTCAGGAAGGTCAGGAGCACGAGGCCGAGGACCATCAGGCTGAAATATTCGGCCGGGCCAAACGCGATCGCGACGCTGGCGAGCTTCGGCGCGATCAGCATCAGCGCGATCAGCGCGAAGGTGCCGGCAATGAAGGAGCCGAAGGCGGAGATGCCGAGCGCGGGGCCGGCGCGGCCCTGCTTGGCCATCTGGTGACCGTCGATACAGGTGACGACGGATGCCGCTTCGCCGGGAATATTGACGAGGATCGAAGTGGTCGAGCCGCCATACATCGAGCCGTAGTAGATGCCCGCCATCATGATGATGCCGGATTCCGGCGTGCCCGACAGCGTGATCGGCAGCAGCAGCGACATCGCCGAGATCGGGCCGATGCCCGGCAGCACGCCGACCAGCGTGCCGATGAAGACGCCGATGAAGCAGTAGATCAGGTTGACGGGCTGCAGCGCGACGCCGAAGCCATGGGCGACATTGATGAGCGTGTCCATGGTGCGGTCAGCCGATCTCGAACATGCCGGAAGGCAACTGGATCAGGAGCAGGCGCTTGAGGACCCACCACATGCCGAGCGGAACCAGCACGGCGATCGGAATGGCGAGCGTCCAGCGCACCGGATCGACCACGCGCAACAGCAGCAACATCAGCGGTATCGCGGACAAGAGGAAGCCGAGCGGGTCGAGCGCGAAGGAAAAGGCGATCAGGCAGACGATCACCAGCACCGGCTTGGACCAGCGCGCATTCTCCCAGCGCGATCCGAGCGTCGGCCCGCCCTCGGTCAACGCCGTGACGATGATCGAGGCGGCGAACAGGCACATCAGGATCCCGGTATAGAACAGCACGAAGCCGGCGCCGGGGTCGTTGATGGTGCCGAGTTTCAGCTTCAGTCCCGACCAGACCACAAACCCGCCGAGCGCAAGCCCGATCAGCCCGCCCCACAATTCGGAATTGTTGAGGCGGAATTTGACGTTGGTGTCGTTGTTCATGTGAAAGGCTTTCGGAAATCGCTCGTCGTATCGTTGCCGGGATGGCCGGGCCTGCGTGTCTCGTCATTGCGAGCGAAGCGAAGCAATCCATCGCCGCGGAGCGTGCGGAGAGTATGGATTGCTTCGTCGCTGGCGCTCCTCGCAATGACGGGGCTAGATCAGCGCCCCGGAAGACTCAGTTCGTCTTCTTGCCCAGTCCGAGCGTCTCGATCACCTTGCGCTCGGAATCGGTGACCTCGACCACGAATTTCTTGTAGTCCTCGGTGTTCTTGTAGTTCGGCACCATGTCGAACTTGGCGAGGGTGGCGATCACCGCCGGGTCGTCCAGCGCCTTCTTGAAGGCATCGTGAAGCTTGGCGACGATCTTGGGGTCCATGCCCTTCGGTCCGGCGATACCGAACGGCGAATCGTAGACCATGGGATAGCCGAGCTCCTTCAGGGTCGGCACGTTGGGGAAGTTCGGCGAGCGCGCCGAGGTCCACACCATCAGGAGCCGCAGCTTGCCGGCGTCGACCAGCGGCCGCCATCCCGTCGAGTCCGCCTGCAGCATGGTGTGCTGGCCGAGCACCGCGGCGTTGGTTTCCGCGCCGCCCTTGAACGGGACCTGCGTCAGCTCGATGCCGGCAAGGCCCGCGATCTGCTCCATGCCGATATGCAGCGACGTGCCGGCGCCCGGCGTCGCATAGGTCACCTTGCCGGGGTTCTTCTTGGCGAAGTCGATCACGTCCTGCCAGGTCTTGAACTGCGACTCGGCGCTGGTGGTGACGCCGAACGTGTAGCCGGTGAGGTGGATGATGTAGGTGAAGTCCTTGGCCGGATCCCAGGAGACGTCCTGCATCAGCGGCAGCCGGAACACCGTGATCGGAATTTGCGCGAGAGTATAGCCATCGGGCTTGGCGCCTGCCGCCATGGTGGCCGGGCCGACCGTGCCGCTGCCGCCGGCCTTGTTGTCGATGGCGATCGGTTGGCCGAGCACCTTCGATGCGCTCTCGGCAATCGCGCGCATCGAGATGTCGGTCGAGCCGCCCGCCGGCCACGGTACGATCAGTGTGATTGGCTTGGTGGGATATTCCTGCGCGCCGGCGACGGCAGATAGCAGCATGCCGACAGCGGCGATAACGATGCCAAAATAGTGACGTCCAGACATGTCAAATGCTCCCTTGCTGCCTCGTTGATCCGAGGCGCGTTATTTACTTTCCTGGGCTCGATCTTCCACGAAATCGTCTGAGAAGAAAAGCTCATTGACCGCGGTGGCCCGCGTTGCGGCATCCCGAGATGCGGAATTTTCCCGGTATCCCGTGGTAGTCGAGGGAGATCGGACCAAGCAATAATCAAGGAAAGCTCAAGGTCAGGATGCCTTGCGAGATGAGGTTGTTTCGGGCCATCATATGCCGGCCGGAACGACCGGTTCCGATCCCTGCCAATGGCGGCATGGCAGGAAGCCCCGCCTGGAGCCCATGATTTCAGCTTCGACCGCAAACGACTCCGCTATCATCGAGGCGTTCGCCGGCATTCCTGCGCTTCTCCAAAATACGCCGGCCCTGATCGCGCGTGGGCGCTTTCTCGACTGCGAATGCCTGCTCGGCCCCGTTAACCATGCCTTCCATGCTTCGATCCGGCAGGGACGCATCGTCGACCTGACGCCGGCGCCGGTCCTGATGCGATCCTGGCAATTTTCCTATCGCGCTTCGGTTGCGGCCTGGACGGAGTATTGGCAGGTCGCACCGCGTCCGGGTTTTCACGACCTGCTGGCGTTGACCAAGCGCGGGGAGGCTGTGCTGGAAGGCGACCTGCATCCATTCATGACGCATCTGCAGTACTTCAAGGATGTGCTGGCGCTGCCGCGCGGTGATTTCGCAACGGTCGTGTCATGAACGGCATGATCGAACCGATCGTCGGTCGCTACGTGCACGTCGACATCGACGGCGAAATGTATCGCATCTATTTCGAGGAAAGCGGTGAGGGCATCCCTCTTGTTTGCCTGCACACCGCGGGCTCGGATGGAAGGCAGTGGCGGCATCTGCTGGCGGACAAGGAGTTCGCGAAGAACTTTCGCATCATCGCCTTCGACATGCCCTGGCATGGCAAGTCGAACCCGCCGGCAAGCTGGGATGGCGCGGAGTATCAGCTCACGACCGCGCGCTATACGCAGACCATCCGCGCCTTCTGCCGGGCGCTGCAACTGGACCGACCGGTGGTGATGGGCTGCTCGATCGGCGGCCGCATCGTGCTCAATCTGGCGATCGATCATGCCGCCGAATTCCGTGCCCTCATCGGACTGGAGGGCGCCGATTTCCAGGCGCCGTGGTACGACACGGCTTGGTTGAACCGCCCCGATGTCCACGGCGGCGAAGTCTGCGCTGCGCTGGTGTCCGGCCTGATGGCGCCCCAAAGCCCGGCGGACTCCCGGGCCGAGACGCTATGGGCCTACAAGCAGGGCGGGCCGGGGGTGTTCAAGGGGGACCTGTATTTCTATCGGGTCGATGGCGATCTGCACGGCAGGGTCGAGAGGATCGATACTAAAGTATGCCCGCTGTTTTTGCTCACCGGCGAGTATGATTTCTCCTGCACGCCGGAAGATACGAAACGGACCGCCGCCGCCATCGGGGGCGCCAGCGTCACCATCATGGAGCAGCTCGGTCATTTCCCAATGAGCGAAAATCCCGAACAGTTTCGCCGCTACATTGCGCCGGTCCTCGATCGGATCGTGGCCACCGAGGCGGAGCGAGCCGGCCGCCGGTAGGTAGCCGATCGTATGAGGTCTGTTTTGGTCCGAATTGTGCAAGTAAGGTGCCGGTTATGACGGGGCGGCCGTGCAAAGACAGGTTCAAGCTTGCCGGCGAAACTATCCGGCAGGCTGGTTCGTAAGCTACCTGGCAAGTCGCCAGTTTTGGTCGATGAGCAATCATCTGTAGCCTTTAGAGGAGAAGTTACGTGAAACATCGTCAGATTATCGGCTGTCTGTTTGCCACCGCGCTCTTTGCCGGCCCGGCAACGGCGCAGGAGCTCACCGGAACGCTGAAGAACATCAAGGACACCGGCGCCATCACGCTCGGCTTCCGCGATTCCTCCATTCCCTTCTCCTATCT
>DAIMKE010000487.1:0-5267 GCA_036721875.1 Bradyrhizobium sp.
GGTGAGGAGGTCGTTGCGGGATTCGAGCCCGAGCAGGGTGAACATCGATTGCGACCAGAAAATCCGGCCGCGCGACAGGTCCCAGTCCCACAATCCGCAGCGGCCGCGGTTGAGCGCGGTATCGATCCGGCCGCGCACCGCGTCGTTGATGAGGTCGCCCTCGCGGGCGCGGGTGGATTGCCAGTGGAAGGCGAAGCCGAGGATCAGTACGACGAAGCCGGTGGTGGCCGACAGCGTCACCGACAGCGCGGCATCCGAACCCCAGAACGGGTCGTTCTTCTCCTGCACGACGATGACCTGGCCCGGCAGCGACTTGATCAGCCGCGAGATCGCCATGGCTCCGTTGCCGTTCGGAAGCATGATGTCGTTGACGACGCCCTGCTGTGCGGGCGCGGCCAGCAATTGCGCCATGCTGATCACGTCAAGCGCGTTGTCGCCGACGCCGTTCGGTGCGGGGAGGCGGCCAAGCACGCGGTAATCGGCGCCCGTAATAATGACATGGCGGCCCGAGGCAACGGCCCAGCCCGGAATCATGTCGGGCAGCAGGCTCTGCAGCCGCTCGAAACTGGCTGCGCGGTCCTGCCGCGAGGATGCAAGGCGGTCGAGGCGTTCGGTCAGCAGATCGGTGAGGGCGGAAACGTCGCGCTTCATCGCGGCGCGCTTCTGCCGGCTCTGGTCGATCACTTGAACGAAAGCGCCGAGGCAGATCGTGATCAGGAAGGCAATGATGAGCGTCGGCACGGCGCGGCGAAGCGCCGGCTCTGCGGTGAGGAGCCGGTGATAGGCAGGCTTCGCGATCGACTGCGCCAATCCCTTGATCGAATCGGATTGGACGCACGCGTTCGCCGCATGCGCGCGCGTCATGCTCTAGACCCCCGCCGAAGGCTCTTTGCACACAATTTCCGGAAGAACCCCATGTCTTCCGAATCATAGCGATTTGAATCCAGATTTTTGGGGCTGTCGAGAGTCAACGAATTGTTAACGCGAAATAAATCTTGTCCAACGCGAAATTGTTACACCGAAAGCGAGTCCGAAACGGGAACGAAGCGCGCGATCACTTGCGCTGTGGCTCGGCGTGACTGATGACGCGCTTGATGGTCGGAAATGCGCGACGCAGCGCGCGCTCGATCTCGTCGACTTTCTCATGAACCTCGGTGACGCTCATCGACGGCGCGGCGCGGCAATGGAAGTTGACGATTTCGCCGGCGTCGGTGTCGCGGACCCGCACGTTGTGGATGTCGTGAATCGCGCCGTCGCCGGCAAAGCGTGACAGCGCGGCCTTGATGGTCTCGACGCGTTCGGGCGCAGCGTCGGTACCATGCGGCAGTTCCGGCTCCAGCGGCTCGATATGGGTGTCGACCTCGACGTCCTCGCCGAAATCCTCGCGGATGCTGCGCTCAAGGTCGTGGGCTATGCCGTGCGCGGCGTTCAGTTCCATGTCGCCGTCGACTTCGAGGTCGATGCTGACCGTCAGCTTGCCGCCGAGGTCGTGCACGGTGACGTGGTGGACGGCGAGGCCGGAATTGCGGGCGATCACCATGATGCGCTCGCGCACGCTCTCATTGTCGCGCACCACCGGCACGGCGGTGAACGTCAGGTCGGCGTCGCCGAGCGCCTCGGTGACGGCTTGCTGCGCCGTCTTCTTGATCGCCTCGACGCGGTCGATCGGGTAGGTGCGCGGCACCTTGGCGATGGCGTCGATGAAATAGGTCGGTCCGACCATGCGAACGCGCAGCCGCTCGACGTCGACCACGCCAGGCACGTTGCGGATGGCGATCGTGGCCTTCTCCGAGACGCCATCCGGCGCGCGATCGAGCAGCGTCTCGATGGTGGAACGCCCGAGCCGCAGGCCGAGGATCGATATCATCACGGCAACCGCGATGGCCGCGACCGAGTCGCCCCAGGCAAAGCCGAGGCCGGTCAGCACCAGCCCGATGATGACGGCGGTCGAGCCGAGCACGTCGGAGGCGAAATGCAGTGCGTCAGCCGCCAGCGCCTGGCTCTGCGTCGCGCGCGCCGTGCGATGCAGTGCGCGCGCGCGCCAGAAATTGACCGCGATGTCGATCGCCAGCACCACGAAGGCAATCGCCGACAGCGTCGGCGGGGGAGCGCCTTCGCGCAGGCGGCTCCAGGATTCGACCAGGATGCCGCCGGCGAGCACGTAGAGCAGGGCGATGACGAACAGCGCCGACAGGCTCTCGAACTTGCCGTGACCGTAATGATGTTCGTCGTCGGCGGGCAGATCCGACACCCGCACCACCAGCCAGGTAATGATCGTTGCGATCACGTCGACCGATGAGTGCAGCGCTTCCGAGATCAGCGCGAGCGAGCCGATCGCGATGCCGACTGCGAATTTCGCCGCGGCCATGCTGGCGCTGGCGAAGATCGAGATCGCGGCGACGTTGGTCTTGATGGAGGCGGGGCTCGTCATGGCGGCGGTTTAGCAGGGCATCGGTTAAGATCAAGGCTGAGCGGCGGAGGCGCAATCGCCACTCATTCGCAGGAGGGTTTGTTGCGAATTGTTCTGAATTTAAATGCGGCATCGCTCTCGTTGAGACGACGCATCATTGCGGACGGAGCAATCCGTTCGTCACACACTGGATTGTCATACCCGCGCAGGCGGGTACGCCGCGCTCCCTCGTTTCAATCATGGCTGGCTCTGGAATACTGGGTCCCCCGCCTTCGCGGGGGACGACAAGTGAACACACCTCCGCGTTCTCGCGGCACGTTCGCCCGAGCTTTGCAAGATCATCCGCCCAAAGAGAAGAGGGCGCAGGGAATGCCGGGTGCTTGCTGCACCCGCGGTCTCGCGTGCAATAAGTGCGAAGAGTTGCGCACACGAGCATACAGGTACAGTCGGAGCATTCCGGCATTCCCTGCGCAGTGGTTTTACGGCTTATGCCGGGCTCTCCCTGGAGACGAATTCCTCTTGCCTCCATCGCTGGCGGATTGACGATTCGCTTTGCCCGGTTGGGCGCTGCGAACCACCACCAGCTTGACGCCAGCCACGGGCGCCAGGACCACACGGTTTTGCCGTACGCTTCAGCGCCGTACGTCTTGCGCGGCAAGTGCCCGCTCACGGAAATCCGCCCTGCGAGCCCATCGCGCGCCCGACGCTGCCGCGTCCACCGCATCCCGCCCCACGTTCGTGACGATGGCCAACGCCCCTCTACCGGGACGGGATGGCGTGAATTGTACGGGTGATTTGGGGTAATCGCGAAAAGGTATATTTTTGCTGGCGAGGCTGGACCGGGCAAATCATGTTGAAGCCGCTACGGAAATTCGATTTTGCGCGCACATCGTAAATTGCCCGACGGGCAGACATTTGTGGACCGTAAGGCGCATTGGTGCACTGGCTTGGCAAGCGTCAACGGGGCGTGCCAGTTCGCTTGCGATTCGGAATCCATGAAGCCGGGAACATTTGGCAACAGGTAAAGTTATAAATTGTGTATGGCCCCAATCGTACCGCGGCGGATATCTTTTGATTGGGCCGAACGGTGCCCTGAACTGCCAGAGAGGAAAGCCCATGCTCAGAAAGTTGATGTTGGCGGCGCTCGTTCTGACATTCGCCGGCGGTGCGGCGTTCGCGCAGGATGCCTGCGAAACCAAGGCTGTCGGCAAGGACGGCAAACCGCTCGCTGGCGCGGCGAAGACGTCGTTCATGAGGAAGTGCATAGCCGACGCGTGCGCAACAAAGGCCGTGAGCGCGGATGGCAAGCCGCTTGCGGGCGCAGCGAAAACGAGTTTCATGAAGAAGTGCGAGAAGGGCGCGTGAGCCGCGAGACAGTCGTTCTTCGCATGATCGCCGCGGCCAGAGGTCATTGAAGCAGCGGGGCGCGGAACTGTTTCTCGCGAGGTGCGTTTCCGTTCATCGAACATCTGGAGGGTGTCATGAACGGTATCATCTATCTGATCGGGCTCATCGTGGTCATAGGTGCGATTCTTTCATTTCTGGGCTTGCGATAAGCTTGCAGGCAATCATCGATATAAATGGGGGCCATGTGGTGGTTCAGAACACATGGCCCTGATTTTTGACTGCGCGATGGAACAGTCATCCCTGCGAATCTGAACACCGCATGAATCGTCTGCATGCTCGAGCCGAACGGACCGGGCAGGGTGTCGTACGTCACACTCGTTGCAGGCCCATGACCGCCCGCATTGAACGGTGTGTGCTCGAAGCTGCGACTGAGGTTTGGTGTCCAAACCAGAGGAGAGCAACACCATGAAGTTCAATACGACTATGCTTGCGGGCTTGACCGCTGTGGCGCTCGTCACCATTGCGTCTTCAGGCTCGGCGTCTGCGGGCAGTTCGCCGTTCTGTTTCGCTGGCGGCCCAACACCGAAGCATGTCTGCGACGCGATCAAGGCCAACCAGAAGCCGAAGAACGCCATTGCAGGTTCGAGCTTCAAATCCGGAAGCAATGGCGCGGGACTGAACTCCGGCCGTATGGGTCGCTGACGGTTCGGTAGCGCGCGAACGCGGTGGTCAGGTGTTTCGATGCCGGTACGTTCGGCATCGGAGCGCGTGACTGCCGCGCCCGCGGCTGCGCGCGTGAGCGCCATAAAAAAAGCCCCGCGCAGGACGGGGCTCTTTCCTTATTTCTTCATGGTGCCGCCGGGCGATGCGGCATCACCCTTCTTCCCGACCGAGCCGGCAGTGCCGGCTCCCTGCGTGCTTGGATCCCTGGAGGAGGGCATGGAGCTTCCCGTGGTGGTGGCGGGTGTACCGTCATTCTTCATGGCCGGGCCGCCACCCGTCGTGCTGCCGTTCATGCTGTCTCCCGTGGTCGTCTTCGACCCTGCCGGTCCGCCGGCCTTCGAGTCGCCGCCTGCGGTGTTCGGAGACTGCGCGAACGCCATGGTGCTTACGAGCGCCAAGGTCGCAGCCAGCCCGACAATCGATTTGATCTTCATGCTCGTTTCCTTCCGCTTCTGCCCTTGCGGATTCAATCCGCCATCGGTGCGTTCGTTCCTGCGCGTTCAGCGAGGCAAGACTTGAGCGCCCGCGAACCGTTCAAAAGTGAACCAAACACTGCGGCGGCAGCAGCAAGGTGACGCTCGATAAGGCCGGAATGTCTTAAGCGATCGTTAGGTCATCGCTGCTTAACTGAGCCAATGAAGGCAATTCTCGCTGCATCGGTATTCTGCATTGTTTTCTCGGTGGCAGACCGCGTGTTGTTCGCCGGCCGGCTCGTCGAGTCCGTGCCCGTGTTTGCGAAGGCGATCGCCAAGGGCTTCTTCGGCTGAAATGTCGATCAGCCTTCGCG
>DAIMKE010000488.1:0-5253 GCA_036721875.1 Bradyrhizobium sp.
CGGTCAGCCCCCCGGGCGCTTAATCGCCGCTCCGGATGGCTGCCCTGGCGTTGGCAGCCGGAGCACCAGGGGCATGGCTTTCTACCCGATGAGGCATTTGGAGTATTCGTCGCTTCGATCGTGCTCAGATGGGGTGGTTGCCCTGGTCTTAGGGGCACACAACCCGATCTCTTAAGGAAATCGCTGTTCAACAACAGCTATTACAGGAGGCTTGGCAACCAAGTTGCTAGTCCGGGGAACAGGAACACTAGGGCAAGCAGCAGGATGCACATGCCGACGTAAGGCAGGGCCGCCATCGCGATCTGTTGTAGCGTGATGCCTTCGGGTGAGACTGACTTCAGCGCGAACAGTAGCAGCCCGAAGGGTGGCGTCAGCAAGCCAGTCTGCATCGCGATCAGGAAGAGAGTGCCGAACCAGACCGGATCCACTCCGTTCGATTGCACAAGCGGCATAAAAAACGGCACGGTGACCAGTATGATGCTGATCTGGTCGATGAAGAGCCCGAGGAAAAGCAGGATCGCCATCATCGCGAGCACCAGCGCGCCAGGCGACAGCTCGAATCCCAGGATCGAGCCGACCAGCCCGTTGGTGGCTCCGGAGAAACCGAGCACCTGGGTGAACGTCGTCGCGCCCAGGATGATGAACAGGATCATCCCGGAGATCTCGGCTGTGGCAACGAGCGAATGCTTCAACGTCTCCCAAGTCAGAGCGCGATAGAGGATGGCGGCAACCACGGTCGACAGAGCCCCGACCGCTGCGGATTCCGTCGGCGTCGCCCAGCCCGCGACCAGCACGCCGACGACCGTCGTAAAGATGAACACTAACGGCGCCACGTAGATCAGCAGGTTGCGCCAGCGCGACTCTCCCCGAGGGAGATCGACATCATCCGGCGGCGCGAGCGCGGGATTCCACCATGCTCGAAGCACGATGTAGCCGACGATTAAGGTGCTCATTAGGAAGCCCGGCAGAATGCCGGCGAGCAGCAGCTTAGAGACCGAGATTCCTGCGAGGCTGCCCAACAGCACGGCGATTGCCGACGGCGGAATCAGCATGTCGACCGATCCAATCGCGAGGATCGCGCCAAGAGCCAGCATCGGATCATAGCCGCGCTTCAGCATCACGGGCAACATCAGGCTGCCGAGGATGGCGGTCGTTGCGATGGTCGAACCGGAGATCGCCGAGAATATCGTTCCGGCGACCACAACGACGACGGCGAGCCGGCCCGGCACGCCGGTGATGACGCGGTTGACCGCATCGATCGCCTTGCCGGCGAGCCCGGTATGGAATAGGACCTCGCCCATCAGCACGAAGAAAGGGATAGGTGTCAGGCTGGCGCTCGACACCGATGAGACTGCGTTGCGAGTCAGCTGCAACAGCCCCATCTCTCCGCCGAGAAAGAAAAGCGCGCCGACGACGTTCACCGCCAAAAAGGCGAAGGCGACGGGAACGCGCAGCGCAAGGAGGGCGACGACGCCCCCGAGCAGCATAAGAAGAGCGGTCTGCCAGCTCATCCGCGCCTCAACCCGGCCCGCGGGCGTCGTCCAGCGACCCGCGAACGAACTGGACCAGGAACTCGACGGTCATCAGGGCGAAGACTGCGGTCAATGGCACGAAAACGTACCATTCCGGGAAGATTACGTTCTTGATAATGAGCGAGCCGTCCGAATGACTGCGCAACGTTGCCTGGAGCGCGTACCAAGCGAGAATAGCGGACACCGCCGCGCACAGGATGTCGCCGGCCTTGACGATCGGCCCGGCGGCGCGCACGGGCAAGGCGTCGATAATGATGCCTATGCTGATATGCTGGCCGCGCCTGAGTAGCCAGGGCGCGATTAGGACGGCGCTAAGGTACAGCCCGTATTCTGAAAGCTCGGCCGACCACGGAACGGGACGGTCAAAGAGGTTACGGCCCAGGACATCGGTAGTGATGACCACGGCCATCCCCAGGATCAGCGCAGCAGTGGCCGCGACCAGCCAACGGTTGATGGCCTCAAGCGTCGCGTCGACGATCCTCGGCACGATCAGTGTTCTCCCGCGCGAGAGGCTCACCTGTAGAGAAGTTCCTTCAGCTTCGCGCCATGCTGCGGGCTGCGCTGCTCCATGGCCTTCCAGATCGCGTCATAGGCCTTAGCGAGATAGTCCTTGGCCTGATCACCCTCGAAGACGATCGCTTTGATGCCGGCCTTCTCGTGACGGACCTTTTCTTCGGCGAAGAGCCTGGAATTGTCGAGGTTGAGATCTTCCATCCAGAGTGCCGCCTGCTGCAGGATCTCCTTCTGCTTCGCTCCGAGCCGGTTCCAAGTCGCCTGGTTCACCAGCACGCCGACCTCGACATTGTAGAAGCCAGGGTCGACGCGGTATTTCGTATGCTCCTGCAGCGCTACGTCGAAGATGCCGGTTATGGGCCAGCCGTAGCCGTCGACAACGTTGCGCTCGAGAGCCGTATACAGCTCGTTTGGCGGCAAGGTAACGACGGAGCCGCCTAGGGACTGGATAAATTCGCGATAGATTGGGATGCCCCGCAGCCGCAGTCCCGCAAGGCTCGGCTTGTCGATCGGCTTCTTCAGGAAGATGTGATACGGCGTCATGTCGAGCGAGCGGCCCAGATAGAAGACGTTCATCTTCTCGCTCCAGACCTTCGCGACGTAGTCCATTGCGCCGTTCTTGCGCTGTTCCTGAACGGGGATGTTCGACAGCGACAATGCATCCGATTCCGGCAGCAGGTTCGTGTAGAAATTGCCGGTTACGTTCACGACGTCGACGACGCCGTTGCGCACTGCGTTGCCAACCTCGAACGGCGGCATCACCTTGGCCCCGCCGCCGAGATACTGGATCTGGATCACGCCTTTGCCGTCCCGATTCACCCGCTCGATAAACCGCTCAAAGTTGACCGAGAAAAAATTCTTCTCCGGCCAGGCGCTGACGGCACGAAGCGTGACTTCATTGGCCCGGGCTGTGCCAAGCAAAGCGATTAGCGCAACCGTCATGATCGCTAGCGCTACGGCCGCATGGATGCGGTTCAACAGGCACATGGTCTTGTTCCTCCCGCTTATGGTTTTGTCACAGGAAAGTCAGGCCGCCATCGACAACGAGCGACTGGCCCGTGATGAACCGGCTATCGCTGGAAGCTAGGAAGAGAACCACCCCAACGAGGTCGGCTGGCTCCTCAACGCGGGCCAGCGATCTTTGCGCGATCTGAAACCGCATCTGTTCGGGCGAGACCGTCTCGCGAGCGATCTCTGTTTCGACGGCACCGGGCAGCACGGCGTTGACGCGCACGTCGTACTGACCGAGTTCGCGGGCGAGGGAGCGTGTCATACCGACCACTGCGGCCTTGGACGTCGTGTAATGCAAATAGTTCGGGCGGCCCATCACATAGGCAGCCGAAGAAATGTTTATGATGCTGCCTGCCCTTGCGGCGCGCATATGGGGGGCCACGGCCCGCGCGCAGTAGAAGCAGCCGGTGATGTTGACGTGCAAGACACGAGCCCATTCATCGAGCGGAATCTCGTCGAACGGGCGCATCTTCAACGTCGAGAAGATGGCGGCGTTGTTGACGAGGGCATCGATGCGCCCATATCGCTCGATCGTCGCCGAGACCATGGCTTCGACCGAGTCAATGACACCGACATCCACGGTCAAGGCTGCGCAATCATGGCCCTTGGCTCGAACCTCGTTGGCGACGCGCTCCGCTGCCACTCCGTCGAGATCCGCAATGATAGGGTGAGCTCCAGCCTCGGCCAATCCGAGCGCATAAGCGCGACCCAAACCTTGCCCCGCGCCGGTCACGATCACCACGTGGCCGTCCAAATCGCGCATAAGCCGATTAACCTCCCGCGTCTTCCTCGTCACCACATTCAAGCACTAAGCTGGCCTGTTATTTTCGTGGTCATTATTCGCAGCAAATTGAACCATCGCCGAGGCTGGTCCGCCAAGACAATTTCAGTTGGCCTGCCCAATGTTTTTCAAGAGGTCTCGGCGAAGCCTTACTAGATCGCTGCGAGGGCATGATACCTCCCCGAGGAGAAGAGCAGTGGCTCAAGCGATTTCGCCGATCATTGCTTGGACGCGGCACAACACGATCAGATGGTCGCTCGCGTCGTGCTCGGCATGAAGGCGGCGGTCGAGCCAAGCAAGAGCCTCGTCGATGACCGGACTACTCCATGGCGCCTCGGACCAATACACTCCAGCCCATTTGTCGGAGCCAGAACTGGCGAACCCGCCAGAAATATGACGTATTTTGGGCCAGCTGGACGATGTCCGCATTCTCCGGTCTCTAGATCGCGCTCGTTACCTTGCCCTCATTGTTCAAGGTTAAGATTGAAGCTTTTCGCAGTCGTCGTTTCGGGATCAGGGCCGGTCCGCACGCCCTTGTCGAGTGCGTCGATCGCAGACGTATCTTCGGCCGACAGCTCGAAATCGAAGATGTCCATGTTCTCGGCAATGCGTTCGGGATTGAAGGATTTGGGGATCACCGACGCACCCTTCTGGATATGCCAGCGCAGGATGACCTGGGCTGCCGTTTTGCCGTGTTTTTCCGCTAGCCCGATAATGACCGGATCCGTGAGCGGATCGCTGCCGTTGTTCTGATCGGCAGAACGGCGAAAGCCGCCACCGATCGGCGACCATGCCTGGGTCACGATTCCCAGTTGCCTGTGGGTCTCACGCAGCCCCTGCTGCTGGAAACTCGGATTCAACTCGACCTGGTTCACGGCCGGGACGACGTTGGTGCGCTCCACCAGAGTCCTGAGATGTGTCGAGCCGAAGTTCGAGACGCCGATCGCCCGGACCCTGCCTTCGGCAAGCAGTTTTTCCAGGACCTTGTAGGCGGCGATGGTCGCCTCGAAGGCCAATGGCACCGGCCAGTGCAGCAGATAGAGATCAATGTAGTCCAGTCCCAGCCTGTGCAGGCTGGCATCGAAGGCGCGTTGGGTCTTGTCCTCCCCGTAATCGCTCATCCAGAGCTTGGTGGTGATGAACAATTCGGAGCGGGCCATGCCGCTGCGGGCCAGGCCCTCACCCACGTCACGCTCATTGAGGTAGGACGCCGCCGTGTCGATCAGGCGATAACCGGCGGCGATAGCCGCCTCAACCGCGTTGGTCGTCGACGCGCGGTTCGCGCGGTCGAGCACGCCAAGTCCTAGAACCGGCATACTTATGTAGTTGTTCAACGTAATACTGGGAGTGCTTTTCATCGTTCTTCCATTCTACCGACATTGACGCCGATTCCCGCACAAGGACATCAGAGTTGCT
>DAIMKE010000489.1:0-5252 GCA_036721875.1 Bradyrhizobium sp.
GGCATCGACAGCGGTAGCAGAGTCATGTTGATCGTGACTTCGAGCTTTTCCTGAGGAAAAGCGATGCCAATGCATCGGTGTTCACGCCGTCCGTTCTCCGATTAGGTCAATCTCCCACAACGCTTTCGTGTCGCCAGCAAGGACGTTTCGTTTCGGTGTGACTGGCAACCGACACGCAAACTCGTAACTCAACTCAGCATTTGCGCAGCCGAAGAAGCTCAACGCTGGCGCGCAGATTCGTCGCGCGTGATGTCGCGAAAATATGTCCTTGAAGGGTGAAGCAGCTCACAGCACGGCATGCGTGGCAGGTCCAGCTTGCCGGCTCGGGATAACCCAGATGCATGATCGAACCGCCACCTCGAGGTTAATGGTCGGCGAGCTGCCCGAGCTGAAAGGCCACGGCCGCGACCTGCGAATAGATGCCTGCCGAGGCATCGCGCTGTGGTGGATATTTCTCGATCACGTTCCCAACAACATCGGAAGCTGGCTGACGCTGCGGCACTACGGCTTTGCCGATGCCGCGGAGATTTTCATGTTCGTCTCGGGTGTCACCTGCGCGCTGGCCTATGGCAAGGCCTGGCGTTGCGAAGGCTGGAGCGCCGTGTTCCGCCGGACGCTGCGACGGGGCTGGGACATCTACGTCGCGTTTCTGCTGGTCACGGTCGCCTGCGCCATTCTGGTTTACCTCTCGGGCGGCGGCCGTCTCGCCGACGATACCAACACGCGCGTTCTGCTGGAGGATCCGGGCGCGGCGCTCGCGCGAGCGGCGATCCTGCAATATCGCCCGGTCAACACCGACGTGTTGCCGATCTTCGTGCTGCTTCATCTGCTGTTCGCGCCGTTGCTGTGGCTGCTGCTGAAGTTTCCGAATGCGACGCTTGCCGCGTCGCTGGTGCTTTATGCGCTGGTGCAGTTGTTCGGCTGGACCGTCCCAGGCTGGCCGAACGGCCATTGGGCGTTCAATCCGCTGGCCTGGCAGCTGCTGGTCGTGCTCGGCGCGTGGTGGATGCTCGATCAGGAGCGAGTCCGGCCATGGCTGACGTCTCGCTCGGTATTGGGACTTGCGGTGATGTATCTGCTGTTCAGCCTGGTCGTCGCATTGAGCTGGCACATCGAGCCGCTGGAAGTGCTGATCCCGCAATCGTTGGCGAAGCTGTATCCTTTGGACAAGGCAAATCTCGATCCATTGCGGTTGCTGCATTTCCTGGCTCTCGCGGTTTTGGTCGCGTGGTTCGTGCCTCGCAATTGGCGAGGGCTGATGACGCCCGTGATGCGGTGCGCGATCTGCTGTGGCCAGAACTCTCTGCCGATCTACTGCCTCGGCGTCCTGCTGGCGTTCGTCGGCCACATGGCGCTGTTCAGCATCTCGGATGGGCTTGCAATGCAGATGACGGTGAGCTTCGCCGGCATCGCGGCCATGATCGCGAGCGCCAGGCTGCTGAGCTTGACCAGCGAGAAATCCAGGCAATAGGGGACACCGGACGGCGGTTCCGCAATTGTGATGTTGTGCACGGGCCGGCAGCAGAGTGAACCGCTTCACAAAACCTGCGCAAGAAATGAGATAGACGGGCTCGGGCAAGAGCAGCATTGGATCGCAGCATCGAAATCGGTCCGGTCGGGAGCAACAGGTGGGACGCCAGTTGTCGGCATTGGAAAGGCAGGCTGCCGACGCGCTGCGCCGGGCAAGAAGACTGCCTGTCGGCTCGGCGCGCAATGACTTGCGGCAACTGGCCATGGGGCTGCTCTGGCTGCATCGTCACGGCATGGACGCGCTGATGAAACAGCGCCCGTCGTCGCTGCTGTCGACCGATGCCGAGAGCGCCGGTCGCTGACGCTGCTCGGGTTGACGCGCGAAGCCGGCGTCATACGTTCTTCAATAACTGCATGATAAATAGAATCTGATGGTCATGGCCGGATGTACGCCGTGGCTGTTCGGGCCCCGGCTTTCATGCCGGGGTTTTTCGTTTTGCGGCAGACGCCGTGCCTGGTGAGGCTTGCCTCCGCGTGCCAAGTGCCAAAGGAACATCTCGCCTGAAAACCGGGAGTGGCAGAGAATAAGTCCGCCCCGGGCGGCGCACGGCCTTGGCGGCCCATTAAGCCGTTCGCAGCGCTTGATTTTCGTCGCGCAAGGGGCGACTTTGGCGCCCGCGCGGCGGGGCTGATCGGGCCCTCATGGCGCGCTTGTCAGGAGGATATGTTGGCCGACCATCAGGTGCACGATCTAACGCCGGAAGAGGTATCGAAGGGGATGGCGAACGGCCGCTATCTGCTCGTCGACGTCCGCGAGCCCAATGAGGTTGCCGTAGAGGCCTATCCGGGCGGCGTCGTCGTTCCCCTGCAAAGTTTTGATCCGGCCGCCATTCCGGACCCGCAGGGCAAGCAGGTGGTTTTTGCGTGCCGTTCGGGCAAGCGGTCGGTGACGGCCTCGCTGGCCGCCCAGGCGGCGGGCCTGCCCTACGACAAGCACCTGGCGGGCGGCATCATCGGCTGGAAGGCAGCTGGAATGCCGACCAAGACCGGCGGTTGATCCGGGCCATGACCTCCATGAACAAGGTCTTCGCCGACCTTCCGGTCACCGTCTTCGAGGCGATGTCGCAGGCCGCGCGCGACAACAACGCCATCAATCTCGGCCAGGGCTTTCCCGACGATCCCGGCCCCGAGGACATCCGCCGCGCCGCCGCGGACGCAACGGTGAACGGCTACAATCAGTACCCGTCGATGATGGGCATTCCGGAGCTGCGCACCGCGATCGCCGAGCATTACGGGCGCTGGCACGGTCTTTCGCTCGATCCGATGACCGAGGTGATGGTGACCTCTGGTGGTACCGAGGCGCTGACGTCGTCCATTCTCGCCGTGGTCGAACCCGGCGACGAGGTGGTCTGCTTTCAGCCGGTCTATGACAGTTATTTGCCGATCATCCGCCAGGCCGGCGGCATTCCGCGCCTGTTGCGGCTCGAGCCGCCGGGCTGGCGTCTGACCGAGGAGATGCTGGCCAGCGTCTTCAACCACAAGACCAAGGCGGTGCTGTTCAACAATCCGCTCAACCCGGCCGCCGTCGTCTATCCCCGCGAAGACCTCGAACTGCTGGCGCGGTTCTGCCAGCAGTACGACACCATCGCGATCTGTGATGAGGTCTGGGAGCATGTGGTGTTCGACGGCCGCGAACATATCCCGCTGATCACGATCCCGGGCATGCGCGACCGCACCATCAAGGTCGGAAGCGCCGGCAAGATATTTTCGCTGACGGGTTGGAAGATCGGTTTCGTCTGCGCCGCGCCGCCGCTGCTGCGCGTGGCGGCAAAGGTGCACCAGTTCCTCACCTTCACGACCGCGCCCAATTTGCAGGCTGCTGTTGCCTATGGCCTCAACAAGCCCGCAGATTATTTTTACGACATGCGCAAGGATCTGGCGCGGAGCAGGGACCGACTGACGAAGGGGTTGGAGAGCATCGGCTTCCCCGTCCTGAAATCGCAGGGGACGTATTTCCTCACGGTCGACCTTTCGCCGCTCGGGCTCAACGAGACCGATGTCGAGTTCTGCAACCGCATCGTGACCGACTACAAGGTCGCTGCGATCCCGGTGTCTGCCTTCTATGAACAGGATGCGGTGACCTCGGTTGTGCGGTTCTGCTTTTCCAAGAAAGACGAGACGCTGGATACCGCGCTAGAGCGCTTGTCGGACGCCGTGCACGGCCGCCGCAAGAGGTAGAAGCGATGATCCGGGGTTCGTTTCGCCTGATCGGTGCGATGGCTGTCGCGTTGTCGCTCTCGCCGGCCTGGGCGCAGGAGCGCACGGTCAATTTCTACAACTGGTCGAACTACATGGCGCCGGGGGTGCTGGAGGATTTCACCAAAGAGACTGGCATCAAGGTGGTCTACGACACGTTCGACGCCAACGAGACGCTGGAGACGCGGCTGCTGGCGGGCAAATCCGGCTACGACCTCGTGGTACCGACAGGCTATTTCCTGCAGCGCCAGATCACGGCTAAGGTTTTTCTCAAGCTCGACAAGTCAAGGCTGCCCACCCTAGCCAACGCCTGGCCTGTCGTGACCAGTCAGCTTGCCATCTACGACCCCGGCAATGTCTACGGCGCCAACTACATGTGGGGCACCACTGGCATCGGCTACAACGTTAAGACCGCGCAGAAAATCCTCGGGCCTGATACGAAGATCGACAGCTGGGACATGGTGTTCAAGCCGGAGAATCTCGCCAAGTTCAGGGATTGCGGCATCCATATGCTTGACTCCGCCGACGACATTCTTCCCGCCGCGCTGAGCTATCTCGGGATCGATCCGAACTCGACCAGGCAGGCCGACCTCGAAAAGGCCTCCGATCTCGTCAGCAAGATCAGGCCCTATGTCCGCAAGTTTCACTCTTCGGAATATTTGGGGGCGCTGGCATCGGGCGAGATCTGCTTCGTCGTCGGATGGTCGGGCGACATCATGCAGGCTCGCAGCCGCGCGGCGGAAGCCAGGAACGGCATCGAGATCGGCTACACCATCCCCAAAGAGGGCGCGCAGATGTTCTTCGACAATCTGGCGATTCCGGCCGATGCGAAGAACGTCGCGGAAGCTCATGAGCTGATCAACTATCTCTACCGCGCGGATGTCGCGGCGAAGAACTCCGATTTCCTGTCCTATGCGAACGGCAATCTGGCGAGCCAGAAGCTGATCGATCCAAAAATCCTCAACGACAGGAATATCTATCCTGACGAGGCGATGCAGAAAAAGCTGTTCGTGATCAACGCCCGCGATCCAGCCACCCAGCGCGTGATTAATCGGCTGTGGACGCGGGTGAAGACGGGGAAGTGACGCGAACGCGTCTCTCTCCGCCGTCATTCCGGGGCGATGCGAAGCATCGAACTGCGGGGCGCCCTTGCGCCCCTGAGAATCTCGAGATTCCTCGATTCGCAATTGCGCATCTGAGGTCTGGTCCTTCGGACCATCCCGGAATGACAGCCGAAGTGCTATTGCTGGAACCCGGCCCAGAATCTATAGCTCCCTCCAGGAGCATCACATGACCAACGTCCTCGCATTATTCTCGACGCGCACGCTGCTGCAGATCATCTTCGTCTTGGGATCGACCATCGCGATGAAGGCGTGGAGTCTCGGCCTGCTCGGCGGGTAGGGAAGCCCGGGCAACTCGGCAAAGATCGATATGGGCGATTGGGCCCACGTCCTGCTCCATGGTCGATGGCTCCATTCGCGAATCTGTCATCGCGCGGCTGGCCGGACTCAGGTAGTATCCAAGTC
>DAIMKE010000490.1:0-5248 GCA_036721875.1 Bradyrhizobium sp.
CACCTCCTCGGTGCACGACTACAAGGGCCTCTCGGGCTTCGGCATCGAGATCGTGGCCAACGAGCAGCTCGAAAGCTGACCGCCTCGTTTCCAGGTCGTACCGTTGTGCGAGCCGGAATGACCGAAGCCAGGATGCAATTGAACTTGTTGCCGCGGCGCTTTAACTTGTCGGGCAATTATCGACGGAACCAGACTCGAAAGGACGTTTCATGAGCGTGCGCCCTCAGGCCAAGGACAAGCCGGCTGCGGCTTCTTTCCAGTGGGACGATCCATTCCTGCTCGACGAGCAGCTCACCGAAGACGAGCGCATGGTGCGCGACACCGCTCGCGCCTACGCCCAGGACAAGTTGATGCCGCGTGTCGCCAAGGCCTATCTCGAAGAGAAGACCGACCGCGAGATCTTCAATGAGATGGGCGAGCTCGGCCTGATCGGCATCACGCTGCCGGAAGAGTATGGCTGTGCGAATGCGAGCTACGTCGCCTATGGCCTCGTGGCGCGTGAGATCGAGCGTGTCGATTCCGGCTATCGATCGATGAATTCGGTGCAGTCCTCGCTGGTGATGTATCCCATCTACGCCTATGGCGACGAGAACCAGCGCAAGAAGTACTTGCCCAAGCTCGCCAGCGGCGAGTGGGTTGGCTGCTTCGGTCTCACCGAGCCCGATGCCGGCTCCGATCCGGCCGGGATGAAGACCCGCGCCGAGAAGGTGTCGGACGGCTATCGCATCAGCGGCAGCAAGATGTGGATTTCAAATGCGCCGATCGCCGACGTGTTCGTGGTCTGGGCGAAGTCGGCCGCGCATGACAACCAGATCCGCGGCTTCGTGCTCGAAAAAGGTATGAAGGGCCTTTCGGCGCCGAAGATCGGCGGCAAGCTGTCCTTGCGCGCCTCGATCACCGGCGAGATCGTGATGGACGGCGTGGTGGTGGCGGAGAGCGCGCTGCTGCCCAACGTATCCGGCCTGAAGGGGCCGTTCGGCTGCCTCAACCGCGCCCGCTACGGCATTTCCTGGGGCGTGCTGGGCGCCGCTGAAGACTGCATGCACCGCGCCCGCCAGTACACGCTCGACCGCAAGCAGTTCAACCGCCCCCTGGCGGCAACCCAGCTGGTGCAGAAGAAGCTCGCCGACATGGAAACCGAGATCGCGCTCGGCTTGCAGGCAAGCTTGCGTGTCGGTCGCCTGATGGACGAGGGCAAGATGGCGCCGGAGATGATCTCGATCGTCAAGCGCAACAATTGCGGCAAGGCGCTCGACATCGCCCGGGTGTCGCGCGACATGCACGGCGGCAACGGCATCCAGATCGAGTACCACGTGATGCGCCACACCGCGAATTTGGAAACCGTGAATACGTATGAAGGCACCCACGACGTTCACGCCCTGATTTTGGGCAGGGCGATCACGGGTATTCAGGCATTTTCCTAGTTCCACACACTGCCCGCGTAGGATGGGTAGAGCGCAGCGAAACCCATCCTACCGCCCAGCATGCGTTGCATGATGGGTTTCGCTGCGCTCTACCCATCCTACAGGACCGCATCCCGGACTCCCCATGGCCGATAACGACGACATCCCGTTCAACCGCGATTTTCTGCTCAAGCCCGGCATCGTCGACGAGGCCCGTCCCGGCGTGCGGCGGGTTCTCTGCAACAATCCGAGCCCGTTCACCTTTACCGGCACGGTCAGCTACATCGTGGGCAAGGGCAAGGTCGCGATCATCGATCCCGGCCCGGACGACGAGGCGCATGCGCAGGCGCTGCTGGACGCCGTGCGCGGCGAGACCGTGACGCATATTCTCGTCACCCATACCCATCGCGACCATTCGCCGAACACCGCGCGGATCAAGGCCGCCACCGGCGCGCCGGTCTATGCGGAGGGGCCGCATCGCGCCTCGCGGCCGCGTTTCGAGAGCGAGAAGCACAATCCGGAATCCGGCGCCGACCGCGATTTCAGGCCCGACGTCGAGCTCAAGGACGGCGACGTGATCGAAGGCGCGGGCTGGGCGCTCGAAGCGGTGGCAACGCCTGGCCACACTGCCAATCATCTGGCGTTCGCGTGGCCGGAGCGAAAGATCAATTTCGTCGGCGACCACGTGATGGGCTGGTCGACCTCGATCGTGGCGCCCCCTGATGGCGCGATGAGCGACTACATGGCCTCACTGGCGCGGCTGGAAGCACGCGACGAGGATTTGTATTTCTCGGGCCACGGGCCGGAAATTCCGGAAGCCCAGCGTTACGTACGTTTTCTTACCCGGCATCGCCAGGCCCGCGAGGCCTCGATCCTGCATCGGCTCACCAAGGGCGAGGCCGATATTCCCACCATGGTGCGCGCCATCTATATCGGCATCGATCCGCGGCTGACCGGCGCCGCCGGCTATTCCGTGCTGGCCCATCTGGAAGATCTGGTCGCCCGCGGCATCGTTGCGACTGACGGCGATCCGGTGATTGGTGGAAGCTACCGCATGGTTTAGGGGCGAATAGCGAATAGGGAAGGGCCGGCTGGCTACCATTCGCTACTCGCCATTCGCTTATTGCTTCTTTACCGTCTTCGCTTGGCCCTTGGCCGGTGTTTGCGGCTTCTTCGGCGCGGCCGATTTGGCGCTGTCGACCGCGGTGTTGATGTCCTCGATCAGCTTGCTGACGCGCGCGGCATTGCTGCCGAGGTCGCTCTCGAAATAGCGCGAGGAGGAGCGGATATCGACGCGGGATTCCTCGCCGTCCGGGGTGATGCGGATCGAGACATCCTCGCGGAATCCCATGATCGGCGTCCGCGCCACCGCCTCGATGCGGCCGATGCGGCGCGGCGGTTGCGGCGGACGTTCGTCGATGACGAGCCATTTGCGCTTGCCGATCAGCTGCAGCGCAACCTCGTAGGCCCGCTGCGGCGGCACTTCGAGTTCCACGGTTTCGATGTCGGGGTAGGCCAGCCGCTGCTGCTCGGCTGAATAGAGCCCGGCATACACCGCGGAGTTGGTGCCGTCACCGCTGCGCAGCCGTGCGAGGGCCTCGAAGCGCGGCGGATCGATCGGATCGGTGGTGATGTCGTAAATTTTCGGCAGCTTGCGGTATTGCAGGCCGAGATAGGCCGGGTAGGCAAGGACGACGGCGTTGATCAGGAACGCCAGCAGGATCCGGCCCATGCCGCGCGACCCGTTCTGCCAGATCGCCGCAAACGCGGCGAGGCCGAGCAGAATGGAAAGAACGGCGAGGCCGAGCGCGCCGAAGAACGTCGCCAGCGCCGGCTTCATCTCCAGAAAACCGAAGCGGACGATCAGGATAGAGACGATGACCGCGATCACCGAGAAGAGCGCGAGGTTGCGTGACCAGGTGGCGAGGCCGGACACGGGCTCCGACTGGTAGGGGGCGGAAAACCTGCGGGCCATCGATGAAATCTGCCGGGTTGGAGCCTGTCTGGCCGACGATTCGGGATCGGGTTGCGAACCCCGAGCTTGAGACCACGGCTGCCCACGAATTTCAAGGTTCGCGGGCCGTTCCGGTCGCACAATGGACAGGGCTAGGGCTATGGCAACCTTACCAATTAACCATCTCCGTCAATCGATGGTTAGTTGTTGATTGACTCGGTCCCACTTTGGTCTACCTGTCGCCCGCAGGTCGTCGCATTCGCTTACGGGACTGTCTGCTAAGACATAGGCGAGCGTCGATCGAAAAAAGGGAAGCTGCGGGCGTCCGTAGATGCTGTAGAGTGATCTCACCAGCCGGTCCCAATGGCCGGCGGAGCGGCGTTGCCCTTGGGTTCGAGGGATCGCACAGCATGGTAGGCGTAGGTCCGCGGGGGCTGGTGGAAGGCCCGTCAGGGCGAGTGTTGGTATGAGTGATCCAAAGCGCGGCGGAATTCTCGGCCCGAACGATCCAGCCTATTACGCACCGCGTGAATTGAGGGAACGCGCCGCGAGCGGGGAGCCGGATGCGGTGCTCAGGCAAGCCGCCGAGTGGCGTCCGCGGCTGACGACGGAAGACCCGCCACCGCAGGTGCCGGGCAGGACCCCCCAACGCCGTGAGAGTTCCGAGATGTTCACCAAGGCCGTGGCTCAGGCCTTGCAAGAATCGATGGAGCCCGCGCTCGTCGAGGCGCCGGCCGTGCTTCGTGACGGGGGACGGCGCGCGCTGTTCAGCGTGGCGCTCAGGTTCTCGCTTGCGGTGGTCGTTGCGGCTGGCATCGCAGCGGTTTTCGTGATGGCCATCCCGGCATCGCAGCGGCCTGCAGGCGATGCGTCATCGCTTTCGTCGATCTGGCAACAGGTCAAATCGACGGTGCTTCCGGCGCCGCAACCGACGCCAATCCGGCGCACCGCGACCCTGTCAGCACAGGATGGCAGTGCGCTTGTCAACGATGCGCTGCCGCTCGGGATTCACGTCGGCGCGCCGCCTCCGGCCGCCTTCGTTGCCATCAATGGGCTGCCGGCCGGGGCGCGGCTGACGTCGGGCAGGCGTGTCGCCAACGAGTGGCGGGTGCCCGCAACGGAAATTTCCGGGGTTTCGGTCATTCCGTCCGATGGATTCGTCGGTCAGATGCAACTGACGGCGGAATTGCGCGACGGCGACGGCGCAGCCCTCGTCGCTGGCACAACGCGCTTGTCCTGGACGGCGCCACGCGCCGCCGCTCTCCCGGTCGCACTGCCTCAGGCTGCCGTGGCGCCGGTCATCCAGCCGCCGGCACCGCCGCCGCCGGCTCCGCGTGTCGCTGCTGTGCCGCCGCCGGTAGCAATCCCTGTCGCCCCGCCGCCGGTCGCTGTCGCGCCGCCGGTCGCGCCACCGGCTGCTGTCCAACCGCCCGCGGCCGACGTCGTGCGCAACCTGGACCAGAGGGAGATCCAGGCTCTCGTCAGGCGCGGGCAGGAATTGCTCTCCAGTGGCGACGTCCAGTCGGCACGGCTGCTGTTGCAGCGTGGCGCCGAAGCGCGGGACGCCCGCGCCGCGCTTCTGCTCGGCACCACCTATGATCCGGCTTCGCTCAGGCAACTCGGCGCCAGCGGGCTCGCTGACGTCGCGCAGGCCCGCAGCTGGTACCAGCGGGCGAGAGAATTGGGCGAGCCCGGCGCCCAACGGCAGCTCGAAGCGCTTGCGCGCTGATCCAGCCGCAATTCCTGAAATGGCGGCGGTTGGACCGTTGGCTATGAAACCCCATCATCGTCATGGCCGGGCTTGTCCGGCCATCCACGTCTTTCTCGTCGCTAAAGCAAAGACGTGGATGCCCGGCACAAGGCCGGGCATGACGAGTTGGTTGCTAGACTA
>DAIMKE010000491.1:0-5242 GCA_036721875.1 Bradyrhizobium sp.
GTCATGCGCTGAAGAATGAGCTTTCGGAGCTTGCCAGCAGCCGGCGTCGCGGGGCAGAGCAGGCGGGCCACGTTGACCGGCGCGATTACAAACGAGACGGTGAACGAACAAGATAATTGGATCCGAGGATGATCTGGGCTCCATCAGCTAGCGAAACGAAGATTCCCGCGAAGTGCCGCTGCGAAGTCCGAATATCACCGATGCGCAGCGGGAGGCGAAACGTCCAGGTTGCATCCGTCGAAGTGACCGCCGTCGCTGAATTCGGTACAAGGTTGTGGGCTGTGGATCAGCATCAGGTCAATGTGATCCATGCCAAGCGTCTTCAGCGATCCGTCGATGCGACCCCAAGCCTCCGCATAGGACTTGGATTCGGCGGCGAGCTTGGTGGTGAGATGAGGTTGGAGCGCGGAAGACCGCTTGCCCGCATGCCTTCGCCGAAAGACGCGCATCAACGAAAAGCCGTGGGGTTTCGAGAATTGGTGGCGGCGGGACATGCTGATTGCGCTCGGCAAAGACGTGTGACGCACGTCCCGATCGATGTGAGCTGAAGGCTTCGAACAATCAGGTGCGGCAGCGAGCCGCTATACGCCGAGCGCTTTTTCCAGCGCGGCTACGAGCGCCTCACGTTTTTCCTTGGAGAGCTTGTCGAGATTGAGCTGGCGCCATTTGACGGCCGGAAGATTGGGCACCCCGGGCAGCCCTAGCAGATCCCACTCCGGCATGCCCTGTTCGAAGCTGACCAGAAATTTCCGGTGCGCGTCCGGCATGTCGCCCACGATAGCCTTGATCATCACCTCGCGCGTCTCTTCCAGTTCGGCGAGGGGGACGGGCACTTCGGTCATCCCGACGAAGCCGTGTTCGTAGTCGTCCTTCATGTCCCGGCGCGGTGGATCGAGGACTTCCGCCATCGGTCGGTGATGGCTGAGCATGTACACGACGAAGGCCTTTCGCAGATCGTCGGTGATGCCCTCGTTGGCGAGCAAAGCGCGCACGTCGAAAAAGTCGCGCGGATGCTGCCGGTCGAGCGCCGCGACCAGCTTTCCGGCATAGAGGTCGGCGTGCGAGACGACTTGGATTTCAGCGAAGCCGAATTCGTCCTCGACGGTCGCGGTCACGGATTGCGTTTTCGCGGAATAGACGCAGCCGCGAAGGACCGGCGTCACCTCGATCTTGACGGTCGCGGCGCCGAGCTGGACGAACAGCTTGTTGACGCGGCGTTCGGCCGAGCCTTCCGTGACCTGGCACCCGGCGATTTGCGCCTTGATGCGGCCGGCGATGCGCCTGAGCGCGGCTTCGATCTCCTTGAGCGATTGGTCGCGCGGCTGCACCGGCAGATAGGTGAGGTCGATATCGACGGACAGGCGGGGCAGGTCGCGGACGAAGAGATTGATCGCGGTCCCGCCCTTGAGCGCAAAGCAGTCTTCCTGCGCGACCAGCGGGACGACGCGGATTAGCAGAGTGACCTGTCTGCGATACTGGTCGCTAAACGGCATCGAGCCCTTTCGGCACGGTGATTTGATAGGTGCGGTCGAACACGCCACCTTTGACCAGCATGCGCTTGCCGCTTCCGAGATCGACGTGATCCTTGTTTATCTTGTTTTTCCAGGCATGCGAATGGCGATCGGCAAAGAAGAAGAACAGCCGCTTGGCCTTCACGCTTTGGCACGCCTTCAGCAATGTCTGCATGCGCCTGGGGCTTAGAGTCGAGAGGCTCTCGACCAGCTTGTCCACGGCCTCGAAGCTCTCGTGATCGGGAAGCTCGTCGAGCACTTCGAGGAGCGCCCGCTCCGGCGAAGAGATCACCAGCGGCCAGCGCCATTGCCCCCATGACTGGATGACGAAGCCCTTTTCGGCCGCTTCCTTCTCGGCCGCGACGTTTGCGCGGTTGAGATCGCCTTGGGGCGGCAGGCTCGCTTCCGGCGAGAAGAACCTGGTGCTGTTGTGGAAGACGAAGTGGACGGAGAGGGGAAGCTTCGAGAGCCAACCGGGTGGCGCGGATGGTCCGTAGAGGTGCACCTGTTGCGTGACGCGAGGCAGGTAATGCTCGTAGCCTTGAAGCGCCAGCGCCGTTCGCCCGCCGACGGCCAGCGGCGTGCGGTAAAGAAGTGTCTGAAGGGATATGACGGCCTGCTCCCAGCTCAAGGCGCCGCGCGGCTTCCGGTACACACGGCCGGCCGGCCGTTCGAGATAGCCGGCCGCGACATACTTGCTGACCAAACTGGTGGAGTAGCCGTGCTTGCTCAGCCAAGCCGCGTCAACGAGCAGCCCCTCCGGGAGATCCCGGCGGAGGTGGTTTAGCTTTCCTAGTAATTGCGTCGCCATACTACGTAAAATAGCGAGTTTTCAAACCAAGCGCGAGTTTAAGTTTTAGGCGATTTACGTAGCTATGATACGTGAAATTAATATTCCGTAAACCGGCCCAGCGGCCCCAGTACCGTGTGATTTCGTAGTGCTCCACGGGCCTGAAGGCCTAACCGCAGCCATGTCAGCGCGCGCACTGCTTGTGCGAATTCCGGCCGGCCGCTTTGGAAATCGCGCTAAGGGAGGGCAACTAGCTCGGCGAGTTTGGTGGCGACGTCCGCCATCGACTCTTCTGCAGTGTCGAGACCGGTCCGAGAGGCAAGCATAGGGCTGATGTTCCTGAGAGCTTCATACGTCGTCTGGTGGACAACGGGAACGATGCGCGCACCGGCGAGCAGTACCGAAAGCTCCTTGTCGGCGATGCTCTCTTTTGGGAGGCGTTGCAGCAACGCAGGGGTCACCAATACGATCCCAATCCGCGAGTTCGCCAGGCCCTTGTCGATGGCGCGCATCAATGGAACGCCAAGGCCAACGTCCTTTTCGCTGAACCATACTTTGACGCCTCGTGCCTCAAGCAGATCGTGCAATTGTTTGGCTGCGCCCTGCCGGTCGTCCCACGCATGGCAAAGAAACATATCTCGAAGGTCAAGGGTCGCTTGCTTCTCAACGGCCTCGCGGACTGGAGTGAGCTCGCGCACCTCGGTCGGCGTGTACAGCACGGATGAGCCGGGTCGCGACCATCTGGCCCTTACGCGACTGCCAGACCCACCGCCGCTGCTTCGGCCGCCCGAGCTGCTTCCTGACGAAGAGTACGACGGGGACGAGTAGTAAGATGGGGGCGAGTACGAGCTGTAGCTGTGGCCACCGTAGCGGCGCCCCCAACTTCCCCGGCATGCCGGGCAGTTCGCCGCAGCGCTGGCTGAGCGATGGCCTTCTACTGGTGCTGTGCATCTAGCCACGCTGCGTCTCCTACTTGCCTTTGACAATCTGCGACAGCGATGCGCCGCCCATGCGTTCACGCAGCATGTCGAGGCGCATGTCGCTGCGGACGCTGGGCGCGAAGTCGGGCCCGTAGGTCTTGCGCAGAGTGCCCACGAGGGTGTCGCCACGCTTCTGGCGAATCTCGCCATCCTGGTCGCGGCAGCGATCATCCAGGCCGCTATTGCAGTGCTTAGTCATCGAAACTGATCCTTTCTATCCCCGACACTGAGTCGACGATTCCGTACAACTATATCTGTACAGTTTGCGTCCCGTCAACTGGTGTGGTACAAAATCGTCTGATAGCGGCGCGGTCCTAAACCGCGCCGTTACGATTCGACGAGAGGTCTGAATGGCGCTGGCTTCAAAAATCAAAGAATTAAGACTCAAAAAAAAGAAGTCACTTCAAGATGTTGCTGATGAGGTCGGCGCGTCGAAGGCGCACATTTGGGACCTCGAGACCGGCAAGAGCAGCAATCCGTCCATCGAGCTTCTGACCAGGCTGGCGAAATGCTTCGACGTCAGCGTCGCCGACTTGATCGGCGAGAATCCGACAGGCGAGGGGGCCGATCCGCAGGTCGTGGCCATGTATCGTGAGTTGAACGAGCTGAGTCCTGCCGACCGCCAGGCCATTCAGGCCATGATGGATCACCTGAAGAGCCGCAAGCCCAAGGGGTAGCCATGAAGATCTCGCGGATGGACTTGGCCGACACGGGCTCACCGATGGGCCTCGTCACCAAGATACTGTCCGTCGAGAAGGGCCTGCCGATACCGGTGCCGATTGAAGAGCTGGCCAAGCAGCTCGATATCGAGAAGATCGCGCCGCTTGAGACCGAGGGCTTTGAAGGCGGCCTTGTGACCGACGACGCCCGTTCGACTGGCTTCATCCTCGTCAACCGCGCGGCGCCTTCTGGGCGCCGCAGATTCACCATCGGGCATGAGCTGGGGCACTTCTTAATTGTGTCTCACAAGCCGGTAGAGCCCGGCAAATTCCTTTGCTCACGGGCCGACATGGCAAAATGGTCGGCCGACCAGGGCGACCGCTATGCTCGCATGGAGGCCGAGGCGAACGAGTTCTCCGGCCTTCTCCTGATCCCGCCGCCGTCGCTGCGGAAATTCATCCCGAAGGGTGATCCGACGCTTGCACACATCCCTCTGGTCGCGAAACATTTCGACGTCAGCAAAGAGGCGGCCGCCCGCGCCTACGCCCGCTATCACCCCGAACAACTGGCCATCGTGGTGATCAAGGACGGCATCGTCCGACGCGCCCACAAGGGACCGACATTCCCATGGATTTCGGCAGCCTACGGCAAGCCCGTGCCGCGGGCATCTAGCTTCTACGCGAAGGATGTGCGCCAGCGCGTCGCCAGCGAATTGTCATCGATCATTCCCGAGCTTTGGGTCGACCTCAAGCAAGGGCAACGGGCGGAGCTCTTCGAGCAGGTGTATCCTCAGCAGGACGGATATGCGCTGTTGATGCTCTGGCTCGAAATCGAGGAGGCCGAAGAGGCGGATGATGACCGGACGTCGACGCAGCGCTTCAGAGATCAGCAGGCGCGCTGGCGCTAGTCGCATTTGCGATTTTGCGATGTTCGGCTTCATCTCCAATGACACGCCGGGAAGCGATTTCCAAAGGCTGGCTCCGACACGGTCTGGGACCATCGTAAGGCTACCTTTCGCTTTATCCGTTCAGCTTGCCGTAGGCAGACAAAATTTGCGCTGTCTCGGCACCGTCGATGATGCAGTACCGTCGTGGCCGGCGCGGATCGTAAGCAAGGCTCTCCGTGACTCGAACCACTGTGTTCTCAATTTTGTTGCAGTGCTGCACCACGATTAGATCGACCGGCTCTTCGAACGCACGGATGAGCTGATCGCCGCGTTTGCCCATGTTGCCGGGATGGAGTGGGCCAGGTACGGACGGTCCTTTAAAGATAAAGGCTGCCGACGTCGGCTTGTCGTCGAT
>DAIMKE010000492.1:0-5242 GCA_036721875.1 Bradyrhizobium sp.
GCTCTAGCAGCGGGGCTGACTATTCTCAATCGTCGAAATCGTCGTCGGAAGCCCGCGGCGCCATGGTGGTCGCACGCTGCAGGAACTGCGGGGCGTGATGACGGGGTTCGCGCGGGGCGGGGCGCTCTGACGGGTCGCGGCCGAGCTTGGACTGCAGCTCGACGAGGTCGGTGAAGACGTCGGCCTGGCGGCGCAGCTCGTCGGCGATCATCGGCGGCTGGCTCGAAATCGTCGAAACCACGGTAACGCGGACGCCGCGCCGTTGCACCGCTTCCACCAGCGAGCGGAAATCGCCGTCACCAGAAAACAGCACGATCTGGTCGACATGCTCGGCGAGCTCCATGGCATCGACGGCGAGTTCGATGTCCATATTGCCCTTCACCTTGCGGCGGCCAGAGGCGTCGATGAACTCCTTGGTCGCCTTGGTGACGACGGTGTAACCGTTGTAGTCAAGCCAGTCGATCAGCGGGCGGATCGAAGAGTACTCCTGATCCTCGATGATCGCCGTATAGTAGAACGCGCGCAGCAGCGTACCCCGGCTCTGGAACTCCTTCAGAAGGCGCTTGTAGTCTATGTCGAAACCGAGCGTCTTGGCGGTTGCATAGAGGTTGGCCCCATCGATGAAGAGCGCGATCTTGTTGGAAACGGGTGACATTAAAGCTTTCTCGCGTTGTTGTTTAAAGACTATAGCGCCGCAGCCAGTGGCTGCGCACTTTTCAGTCCTGCAGTCTAAAGTTCGGTGAATCGTGCCCCACGACAGTCACCACTGCAATTATGGTCCGGCGAGGGCGAAAAACCTATCCTTTTGACGATGCAATGAAGAGATTTACTTGTCCTGTGCAGCAACCTCGCCGCGTCTGGACGCTCCGGCCATTCTGGCCCCGAGGTCGGGGTTAGCAGAGCCCATTAGGAACGCAAATCACAAATTTAGTCTTGCGAAACTCACTCGACCGCTATAACTAGCCGCCATAACCGACATATTTGGCCCCATTTAACGGAGCGACAGTCTATGGCGCGCGTCACCGTGGAAGATTGCATCGACAAGGTCGACAACCGGTTCGACCTGGTTCTGCTGGCCGCACATCGCGCCCGTATGATCTCGTCCGGATCGCAACTCACGGTTGATCGCGATAACGACAAGAATCCGGTGGTGTCCCTCCGTGAAATCGCCGATTCCACGATTTCGCCGGAAGATTTGCGGGAAGAACTGGTCCATTCCCTGCAAAAGTTCGTCGAAGTCGACGAGCCAGAGCCCGATACCGTGCCGTTGATCGGCTCTGCCGGTGCCAGCGTCGATGCCGACGACACCGAGGTCGCGGTCGAGCGCATGACCGAGGAAGAACTCCTGAAGGGCCTCGAGGGCCTGGCGCCCCCGGAAGAGCAGCCCGAAGAGGACGAATAGTCCGGTTTTTCTGTCCGGCGCGTCTTCAAACTCCCCGATTGGTGAAAGGCCCGGATAATTGTCCGGGCCTTTGCTTTTGTTCACGTTTTTGCGGCTACGATGCGTGCTGGTTGGTGCGGTCGAGGCCGGCTGGTTCGACTCGCCGTATCCGGGCTGCGGATTTGGCGCTGGATGGCTGCAAGCCATGCGAAAGTGAACGTTTGATGGCCAGAACGGGGGTGCAGCCCGGTTCGAAAACGCATTAGATTTGAGATGGCAGATTTGGGATGGCGGCACGACGGGTCCGCGGGAAAAAGGCAGTAAATTGATGGCGTATTGGCGCCGAACCCCCCGGCAAATGCAGGCCGCAACCAACCAGGTCGCGGTCGCGCCGACGTCGCCTGTCACGGAGCGGCCCAAGTCACCGCGTTCGCGCATGATGCGGCAATACGATCTGGTCGAGCGCGTCCGGTCGTACAACCCCGATACAAACGAGGACCTGCTCAACCGCGCCTATGTCTACGCCATGAAGGCGCACGGCACGCAGACGCGCGCCTCCGGCGATCCCTATTTCTCGCATCCGCTCGAGGTCGCGGCGATCCTGACCAACCTCAAGCTCGATGACGCCACCATCGTCGCTGCCCTGCTGCACGACACCATCGAGGACACGGAAGCGACGCGCGCCGAAATCGACCATGTGTTCGGTCACGAGATCGGCGTGCTGGTGGAGGGGCTCACCAAACTGAAGCGGCTGGAGCTGGTTTCCCGCGAGGCCAAGCAGGCCGAAAATTTGCGCAAGCTGCTGCTCGCGATCGCCGACGACGTTCGCGTCCTCCTGATCAAGCTCGCCGACCGGCTGCACAACATGCGCACGCTGGAATTCGTGCCGCCCGCCTCGCGCCGCCGCATCGCGGAGGAAACGCTGGACATCTACGCGCCGCTCGCCGGCCGCATGGGTATGCAGGAGATGCGGGAGGAACTCGAGGATCTCTCGTTCCATACGCTCGATCCGGAAGCCTATGCGGTGGTGAAGCAACGGCTCGATGCGCTCGCCGACCGCAACCGCAACCTGATCGGCGAGATCGAAACCCAGCTCTCCAGGAACCTGCAGAAGAACGGCATCACTGCGCGCGTCTACGGCCGCCGCAAGCAGCCGTTTTCGATCTGGACCAAGATGGAGCGCAAATCGGTCGGCTTCGAACAGCTCTCCGACATCTACGGCTTCCGCGTCGTGATGCAGGATGTCGAAGCGTGCTACCGCGCGCTCGGGGTGGTGCACACCACCTGGCCGGTGGTGCCCGGCCGCTTCAAGGACTACATCTCGACGCCGAAGCAGAACGACTACCGTTCGCTCCACACCACCGTGATCGGTCCCGGCAACCAGCGCGTCGAGCTGCAGATTCGCACCGAGGAGATGAACCAGATCGCGGAATTCGGTATCGCCGCGCACGCCTTCTATAAGGAAGGCGCGGGCTCGCCGACCGAGCGGCTCAAGCATGAGTCCAACGCCTTTGCCTGGCTGCGCCATACCGTCGGCATCCTGTCCGAGAGCGCCAATCCGGAAGAGTTTCTCGAGCACACCAAGTTGGAGCTGTTCCACGACCAGGTGTTCTGCTTCACGCCGAAGGGCAAGCTGATCGCACTGCCGCGTCAGGCCAATGTGATCGACTTCGCCTATGCCGTTCACACCGATGTCGGCAACTCGGCGGTCGGCTGCAAGATCAACGGCAAGTTCGCGCCCTTGTCGTCCGAATTGCAGAACGGCGACGAGGTCGAGGTTCTGACTTCGGCCGCCCAGTCGGCGCCGCCCTCGGCCTGGGAATCGCTCGCCGTCACCGGCAAGGCCCGCGCCGCGATCCGCCGCGCGACCCGTACCGCGGTGCGCGATCAATATGCCGGCCTCGGCCGCCGCATCGTCGATCGCCTGTTTGCCCGCGCCAAGATCGAGTATGCCGATGACAAGTTGAAAGGCGCACTTCCGCGGCTGGCGCGCACCTCGATCGAGGACGTGATGGCCTCTGTCGGACGTGGCGAGCTCAAGGCCTCCGACGTCGCCCGCGCCATGTATCCGGATTACAAGGAAGAGCGGATGGTGCGCTACGGGGCCAAAAGGAGCCTCGCGGTGAAACTGAAGCTGAAATCGGAGCCGCCGCATCCGGCGCGCAGCGCCTCCGTCATCCCGGTGCGCGGCATCAATTCGGATCTGCCGGTGAAGTTTGCGCCGAATGGCGGCGCGGTGCCGGGCGACCGGATCGTCGGCATCGTGACGCCGGGCGAGGGGATCACGATCTATCCGATCCAGTCGCCGGCGCTGAAGGATTTCGAGGAAGAGCCGGAGCGCTGGCTCGACGTCCGCTGGGATATCGACGAGACCATGCCACAGCGTTTCCCGGCGCGGATACTGGTTCACAACGTCAACGAACCCGGCAGTCTCGCCCAGGTCGCCACCGTGATCGCCGAGCATGACGGCAATATCGACAATATCAGCATGTCGCGCCGTTCGCCCGACTTCACCGAACTCACGATTGATCTTGAGGTCTATGACCTGAAGCATCTCAGCGCTATCATCGCCCAGTTGCGCGCCAAGGCCGTGGTCGCCCGGGTCGAGCGCGTCAATGGGTAAGTCCACCTGCTAGATTTCCTGCGAGTCCAGAAATGCCCGTTCCCCCGCTGCGCCTCGGCGTCAACATCGATCACGTCGCAACCTTGCGCAACGCACGGGGAGGCGCGCGGCCGGACCCGGTGCGCGCTGCGCTCGCGGCGATCGAGGCCGGTGCCGACGGCATCACCGCGCATCTGCGCGAGGACCGCCGCCATATTCGCGACGCCGACATGACCCGCCTCAAGGCCGAGATTTCGAAGCCGCTGAATTTCGAGATGGCGGCGACCGAAGACATGCTGCGGATATCGCTCGCCACCATGCCCCACGCGGTGTGCCTGGTGCCCGAGCGCCGCGAGGAGCTCACCACGGAAGGCGGGCTCGACGTGGTCGGCCAGCACAACGCGCTGGCCCCCTTCATCGCCCGGCTCAACGACGCCGGCATCCGGGTGTCGCTGTTCATCTCCGCCGATCCCGCCCAGATCGAGATGGCGGCAAAGCTGCGTGCGCCCGTGATCGAGATCCACACCGGCGGCTGGTGCGACGCCGTGGTCGACGGCCATACGCAAAAGGCCGAGGCGGAATGGCAGCGAATCGTTGCGGGGGCCGCGTTGGCGCGCGCCGCGGGGCTCGAGGTTCATGCCGGCCATGGCCTCGACTACCAGACCGCCGAGACGATCTCCGCGCTGCCCGAAATTGCCGAACTCAACATCGGCTATTTCATGATGGGCGAGGCGTTGTTCGTGGGCCTTGGCGAGACCGTGCGGCAGATGCGCGCCGCCATGGACCGCGGACGGCAGCGGATCGCGGGCCGGCCATGATCATCGGGATCGGTTCCGACCTGATCGACATCACCCGGGTGGCCAGGGTGATCGAGCGCCACGGCGACCGCTTCCTCGACCGCATCTTCACCGACGCCGAGCGGGCCAGGGCGGCACGCCGCGCCAAGAGCGAAAAGATGGTAGTGGCGACCTATGCCAAGCGGTTCGCCGCCAAGGAGGCCTGTTCCAAGGCACTGGGTACCGGCATCCGGCGCGGCGTCTGGTGGCGGGACATGGGGGTGGTGAACCTGCCGGGGGGCCGTCCGACCATGGAGCTGACCGGCGGCGCGCTGGCCCGGTTGGAGGCGCTGACGCCGGAGGGGTTCGAGGCGCGAATTGATCTGTCGATTACGGACGATTGGCCGCTGGCGCAGGCCTTCGTCATAATTTCGGCGGTCACGCCCGGCAAATCATGAATCGTGCAGCCGCGCGCTCCGGGGA
>DAIMKE010000493.1:0-5238 GCA_036721875.1 Bradyrhizobium sp.
GCGTCAGGCTGCGCAGGCGATGCGCGAACGGCGAGGCGGTCGCTATCCGAAACGCGATCGCGCCGCCATAGGAATGGCCGACGAGGTGGATAGGCCCTTCCGCGTCGTTGAGCGTACCGCTCAGGCAGCGGACTTCTTCCGCGAGCGTCAGCGGCAGATCGAGCGCGCAAGCGTTGGCGCCGTAGCCCGAGATATCGGGGGCAAAAAACCGGTGGCTGCGGGCGAGCTCATCGGAGAGCGCCTTCCATTGGCGGCCTGAGCCGAGCGAGCAGTGCAGGGCCACGACGCAAGCCTTTTCACGTTCTGCGCGCGAGATTTGAATCACATTGGTCATCGAAATACTCCTGATTTGCAAAAGGGCACCTGCAGCGGAGCCGCGAACGGCCCCGCCGGGATCTTCATGATGCGAAGTCTCACCGCTGGTGATGACGCCCGTCTCACCGCTTGGTGATAACGACCTCGAGATATTCGCTGGGCACCACCATCGTGTCGTCGCCGGACCTGTTCATGCGCACGATCAGCGCATTGAGATCGTCGTGCAGTTCTTCCTGCTTCGCCGGATCGAGCGCCGCGAACGCTTTGAGCACCGGGCCGTAAAAGGTCTTGAACACGTCGAGGAAGTGCGCCGGCGAGCGATAGCGGAACTTGAACAGGCGCGATTCGGCCCTGATCGAGCGCGCCTCGCCGTCGAACATTTCGGTCAGCCGCGCGCGCGTCCCCCACAGCGCCGGCGATTTGGCGCCGGCGGGCGGCGGCAGATATTTGCCGAGCGTTTTGAAGACCTGTCCGATGAAGCCTTCCGGCGTCCAGTTGGCGAGGCCGATCTGGCCCCTGGGCTTGCAGACCCGCAGCAGTTCGGCGGCCGCGCGGTCCTGGTTCGGCGTGAACATGACGCCGAAGGTGGAGAGCACGGTGTCGAAGCTGGCATCGTCGAACGGCAGGTTTTCCGCGTCGGCTTCCCTGAACTTGACTTGCATGCCCTCCGCCGCGGCGCGCGCCTGGCCGCGCTCCAGCAACGCCGGCACGTAGTCGGTCGAGGTGACGTCGGCCCAGCGCCGTGCCGCAGCCAGCGTCGCCATGCCGTTGCCGGCGGCGACATCGAGCACCCTGGAGCCCGCCCTGAGATCGAGCGCCTCGCAGAGCTCTTCGCCGACGATCTGCAGCGTCGAGCCGACGATGGCATAATTTCCCGACGACCATGCGGCCTGTTGACGCGTCTTGAGGGCGGCAAGGTCGGGGGCGGGTTGCGGATCGGCCTGGGTCTGGATTGCAGTCGCGGTCTGGGCGGCCATCGGCGGCTCCTTCCTGGTTATGCGGCCACGGAAGGGGGCCGCGATGAACCAAACATGGCTCTGTCCGGACCTAAAGACTGTGATGGCGGGCTGATTTTGCCTTGAGACGATCCTGATTTTTCAGTGAGAAGTCTTTCTCTGTGAGATTTCGCACACGATCCCGGCGGAAAATTCGCTCTACCCATCACGGGAGCATGATCCCGAAAAGCGGCCACCGGTTTTCCGAAAGATCATGCTCAAACAAGGAAGTGTTCGGGACCGGGAATTACGCCGATCCGAACAGCCATGATGCTGCAACCTGGATGATGCCGTGCAATTTCACTTTTCCAACCACGTTCTCGATCTCGACCTTCGCGAACTGACTCGCGGTGGCGAGAGCATCGCCGTCGAGCCGCAGGTGTTCGATCTTCTGGTTCACCTGATCGAAAACCGCGACCACGTCGTCAGCAAGGACGATCTGATTGACACGGTGTGGGACGGCCGCATCGTCTCCGAGTCGACGTTGACCAGCCGGATCAACGCCGCGCGCAAGGCGGTCGGCGACAGCGGCAAGGATCAAATCATGATCCGCACGATCGCGCGGAAAGGTTTTCGCTTTGTCGGCGATGTACAGCCGCGCGCCGCGAACGGCAGCGAAGCGCACCGCGATGTGCCCCATGCACCCGCGCCCGCAGCCGAGCCACAGCACCGGCACTTTCCGGTGCTCGATCGCACCGCGATTGCCGTGCTGCCGTTTGCCAATCTCTCCGGCGAACCGGAGCAGGAATATTTTTCCGAAGGCATCAGCGAGGACATCATCACCGCGCTATCGAAGCTGCGCTGGTTCTATGTGATCGCGCGGAACTCCTCGTTTATCTACCGGGGGAAATCCGTCCGCCACAAGCAGATCGGCGAGGAGCTCGGCGTCGGCTACCTCGTCGAGGGCAGCGTGCGCAAGGACGGCAACCATGTGCGCATCGCCGCCCAGCTCGTCGACGTCACGACCGGCAGTCATCTCTGGGCGGAGCGCTACGACCGCGATCTCGCCGACGTGTTCGCCGTGCAGGATGAAATCACGCAAGCCGTCGTCGCCGCGATCGAGCCGCAGCTCTATGCGGCGGAGGATTTCCGCGCCCGGCGCAAGACGCCCGACAACATGGACGCGTGGGACCTCGTGATGCGGGCGCTGTCGCATTACTGGCGCGTGACGCGGCAGGACAATCTGGTGGCGCAGGCGCTGCTGGAGAAGGCGATCAGCGTCGATCCGCATTATGGCCAGGCGCTCGGGCTGCTGGCGGCCTGCCATACGTTCAGCGCCCATATGGGCTGGCAGGAATTGTCAAAAGTCATTCCGGTCGCGGAGCGCGCGGCGCTGGCGGCGATCCGGGCGGACAGCGAGGACCCGTGGGCGCATTATGCGCTTGCGAGCGTCTATCTGTTCCAGGGCCGCTTCGATGATTGTATCGCCGAGTTCGAACTGGCGCTGCAGCTCAATCCAAGTTTTTCGCCCGCGCGCGGCATTTATGGCGTCGCGCTGTCCTATCGCGGCCGCTGGGAAGACGGCGATCGCGCCGCGCGCGCGGCGCTGAAATTGAGCCCCCGCGATCCCTTTGCCGCGATCTATTGCGGCGTCGCGGCCTATTGCCAGTATGTCGGCCGCAACTACGCCGAGGCGATCCGCCTGTCGCGCGAAGCGCTGCGGCAGCGCAGCGACTTCGTCGGCGCCCACCGCGTGCTGGTGGCCTCATTGGGAATGGAAGGCAGCCTTGATGCTGCCAAAGCCGCGCTCGAAGGCCTCCGCCGCGCCCAGCCCAGCGTCTCGCTGGCGTGGTTGGCGACCGGACTGCCGTTCGAGCATGAGGCAGACAAGGCGCATTATCTGGTAGGGTTTAGACGGGCGGGGCTGGGGTAGGCGGCAGCTGCGCCGGTACCCGAAAACGTCCGGCTGCTTCTGCCCTTGAAATGATATCATTATTATGATATCATTCTTCATTGGAGGATGCCATGCAAGTTTCGAAGTGGGGCGACAGCTTGGCCGTGCGGCTGCCCAAGGCCCTTGTCGAGAAGATGGGTCTGCGGGCCGGCGACGAACTCGACATCGTCGACGTGGCCGGGCGAACGCTGATCGTACAGAAGGAAGATCGCCGCAAGGCGGCGCTTGAGCGCCTGGCTTCCCTCAACTGGACGCTTCCGCCCGATTACAAGTTCGATCGGGATGAGGCGAACGAGCGGTGAAGGCGTTCTTCGACACCAACATCCTCGTCTACACCGCGACCTCGGACGCCAGAAAGCAGCGGGCATTGGATTGCCTGGGCCGCGGAGGCGTCGTCAGCGCTCAGGTGCTGAACGAATTCGTCCACGTTGCCCGCCGCAAGCTTCATCATGACTGGCCGCAGGTCGAACTCGCGCTCGGCCTGTTCCGCGCGTCGCTCGACGACATCCTGCCCGTCACGCTGAACACGCACACCGGCGCCGTGTCCCTTGCCCGCGAGCACGGCCTGCCAATCTACGACGCCCTGATCGTCGCCGCCGCCATCGAGGGCGGTTGCGACACGCTTTTCAGCGAAGACATGCAGCACGGCCGCAGCATCGGCGGCCTCGCCATCGTCAATCCGTTTCTCGATAGCGCGGCGTAGGTCGGCCGCGATCCGGCAGGTTTGCATCGTGCCGGCAAGCGGCTTATTTCCTGTCTGATGTCCGGCGAGCATCCGCCTTCGCGCCAGTGCTCGAAATCTCATTGAAGCGGCCGATGGCTTGGGCCCAAGCCTGCTCCGGGAGGACGAGACTAGGAGCCCTTCATCCGCCGCGTCGCCGCAGTCACATCGACGACATTGTCCACTTCCGCGCGCCAGCGCAGGATCTCTGCGGCGAGGATCGGATGATTGAATCCCTTCAAATTCAGATCATCGATCGGCCGGCCCTCGACCCACTGTTCGACCATGCCGTAGACGCGCCGGCTCACCACGATCTGGTTGGCCTTGGCTTCGTCGCACAGCCGTGACGCCAGGTTGGTGACGCTGCCGATGGCGGCGTATTCCAGCCGCTGCTCGAAGCCGATCTGGCCGAGCGTGGCGTAGCCCAGCGCGATGCCGATGCCGAAGCCGAGATTGTGGCCGCGGTTGCGCCACTTCTCCGTCAGTTCGCCGATGGTGTCGCGCATCTCCACCGACATCTTCACCGCGCGCGCGGTGTGGTCGGCGAACTGGATCGGCGCGTTGAACAGGATCATCACGCCGTCGCCGGCATAGCGGTCGAGCGTGCCTTCGTACTTGAAGATCAGTTCGCCGAGTGCTGCGTGATATTCGCGCAGCACGTTCATCGCCTCTTCCGGCTCGGTGGTCTCGGTGAACGCCGTGAAGCCGCGCAGGTCGCAGAACACGACAGTGACTTCGCGGCGGTGGCTGTCGAGCAGGCCTTCATGGCCGTCGGAGGAGGCGATCAGTTGCGCCACCTGCGGCGCGAGAAAACGCTCCAGCCGCCGGATCCGCTCGATCTCGCCGAGTTGGGTTTCCACCCGCTCTTCCAGCGAACGGTTCCAGTCCTTGAGCTGGTCGGTCTGTTCCTGCAGCTTGTCGGCCTGCCGGCGCACCGTCGTGTGCGCGGTCTCGAGTTCGCGGCTCTTCTGGTCCACCTCGGTGAACAGCCGCGCGTTGCGCATCGCCAGCACCGCCTGGTGCGCAAAGGTCTTCATCAGGCCGATCAGGTTGGTGGAGAACTCGCCGGCGTTGCGACGCAGCACCACCAGCGAACCGAGAATGCCGGTCTGGTCGACCAGCGGCACCACCAGCACCGAGTGAAAGCCGGCTTCGATCGTGACGTCGCGCAGCGGATGTTCGGATATTTCACCGAGATCGGGAATGTCGATCGGTTCGCCGCTCGCGGCCGCCTCGCCGAGCGGCGAGTTCTCGGCGTTGATGGCGCGGTGGCTGCCTTCGGCAGACTTGTCGATGCCGATCGATTCGGTGAG